>JAZLHD010000192.1:0-14803 GCA_045616645.1 Paludibacteraceae bacterium | reverse complement strand
TCCACGCCGTGTATATTGACCTATGCAGAAACGCATAGGTGTACAATACACCCATGGACATCTACCACTTACTTGTTGTCTAGACTCTCTTGAAATTTCCTACGTTTCAACAGTCGATAACAAGCGTTAGTAAACGCCGTTCGCGATTAGTGCCGAAGCACGTCTCGCATAATATGTCCCAAAATCTCGCTTTGGCGAGGTTCACGAGAGGGACGCTTCCCTCCCACTCACCCTGCGTGGATTCGGATACTTCTCACCGTTTTACATCTTGTGAGCGATGGCGAGGTTAAAGCCGACGCAAGGCTATTCGTTTTCTAAGAGTTGATTTAATTGCTCTTGCAATTCTGCTTTATTAGGCAGATAGAGTTGGTAACGAGCAGCAAATAAGTGATTGTCAATTCCCTCTAATGCATACTCCATTAAAAGTTCGTCTTTCTTTGCGCCAAGAACTATTCCTATTGGAGGATTATCGTCTGATTGGCAAATCTCTGTTTTGAAATAATTAAGGTACATATTCATTTGACCAATGTCTCCATGCTTAATTTCTGCTCGTTTCAAATCTATGAGCACATAGCATTTCAATATTGCATGGTAGAACACTAAATCAACTTTGAAACGGCGACTACCTATTGGGATAACGTATTGACGTCCGACAAAAGCAAAACCTCGACCTAACTCCAGAAGGAAGGTTTCCATGTGTTTCTTTAAGGCTGCCTCTAACTCATTTTCTTTATATCTTTTTTGCGAAGGTAGTCCTGTAAATTCAAGGACATAAGGATCGTGAATAAGGTCGGAAGGCTTCATTATTGAATGACCTTCATTGGCCAAAGCAAGTACACCTTTTTTGTCAGTGCTAAGTGCTAAACGCTGATATAAACCACTATTAATTTGTCTTTTTAAACCACGAACAGACCAATTTTCTTGCTCCGATTGGCGCATATAAAACTGCATTTCCAATGGGTCATCGCACTTAAGAAGTTCTAAATAATGACTCCAACTCAATTTGTGTGACACTGTCGCACATTTTGGAAAAGCTAAATAAAATTTGCGCATATAGGTCAATACAGAACGGCTAAAACCGCGGCCTTTAAGACGCGTTAGATCTTTGGATAGATTAACCAAGAGTTTCTCTCCGTACTTAGCTTTAGTCTCTCCTTTTTGCTCAAATTCCACAATATATTCACCCGTTTGCCAATTTGCCATTAGTAACGATGTGTTTACAGCCGCAACAGCATTTATTCGCGCATTATCCCATAAGTTGGAAATTTGCGACACAAGTTCCATATACTCCGAATCTGTTTTTGCCAAAGAATCAGGCTTTTCTATTATTGAGATTTTTGTCATGCTATTACTATGTCCTCACTATTTTACATCTTGTGAGCGATGGGCAAGTACGTCTGCCGGACGTGTTTCGCAATTTGCGTTGCAAAGATACAACATTTTTCTCATATATGCAAATTTATTTGCAAAATTTATCGCGACGCGAAGAATTTGCCTAAAAACAAAAAAAAATATTTGCATGTATGCAAAATTTTTCGTACCTTTGCAGTCCGATATGTACATATGCGAGTATGCGCATGTAAAACAAGGACTAAAATTGTTATATTATGATACTGGATCGATTAGAAAACGCAAGTCGCTATTTTGAGGTGGTGCCTCGTTTTGACAAAGTGATGAAGTGGCTGCAACAGACCGATGTGAAGACCATCCCCGCAGGGACGGTAGTATTAGAAGAAGACAACCTGCTCATCAAAGTGCTTGATGTGCACGGCAAGCTTATAGAGGATTGTCTATTTGAGACGCACAACGACTTTATTGACATCCAAATCCCCGTCACGGGAGCGGAGTCAATGGGCTGGAAAGCCAAAGAGACTTGTCGCAACATCGATAAAGAGTACGATGCGTCTATCGACATGGCTCTTTATCGCGAAGAAGCGACTTCTATGACGCAAGTACAACCCGGTGAGTTTATCGTCTTCTTCCCCGAAGATGCTCACCAGCCGGGTATTGCTGACCCCAAAGCAGATTACCGAAAATTGATTGTTAAAACGCGAGTTATATGTTAAAGATTGTTGCGAATGATCCCTATCTACAGCCGTTTGAGTCGGCTATACAGGGACGATACGATTATGCTCTTCGCAAAGAGCAAGAATTAACCGGAGGTGCCTCTCTCAAAGATTGGGCGAACGGATATATGTATTTTGGTCTGCATCGCACCGCCACCGGTTGGGTGCTGCGCGAGTGGGCTCCTAACGCCACCGCTATCTATGTCAAAGGCGACATGAACGGTTGGGCAAAAGATGAATATTACCGCCTGCAACCCATCGGCAATGGCGTATGGGAAAAAGAGTGGCCGGCAGAAGCCCTACAACACGAACAACTCTACAAACTGCTGGTAGAGTGGAACGGCGGTTGGGGCGAACGTATCCCCTCCTACGCTACCCGCGTAGTGCAAGACGAACAGACGAAGATCTTCTCGGCGCAAGTTTGGGAAAGCCCCCTCCCAACCTCCCCCCGAAGGGGAGGAGCAAAGCGACCTACTATCAAGTGGCAGGCAGGGAAGGATAAACCATTGTTTATCTACGAGTGCCATATTGGTATGTCGAGTGAGGAGGAGAAAGTGAACTCGTACGAGCAGTTCCGTCAAGAGGTGCTGCCTCGCGTAGAGAAATTAGGGTACAACTGCTTGCAGATCATGGCTATCCAAGAACACCCCTATTATGGTAGTTTTGGTTACCATGTAAGTAATTTCTTTGCTGCCAGTTCGCGTTTCGGAACCCCCGAGGAGCTGAAAGCGCTCATTGACGATGCCCATAGCCGTAACATTGCCGTCATCATGGATATCGTTCACTCGCATGCCGTGAAGAACGAACGCGAGGGACTGGGGAACTTTGACGGTACACCCTACCAATATTTCCACGGAGGCTGGCGTCGTGAGCACCCGGCATGGGATAGTTTATGCTTTGACTACGCCAAACCGCAAGTGATGCACTTCCTGCTGTCGAACTGTAAGTTCTGGATGGACGAGTATGGTTTCGATGGGTTCCGTTTCGATGGCGTGACCTCGATGATGTACCTCAGCCATGGTCTGGGAGAAGACTTCAATGGCTACGGCAGTTACTATACACCGAATGCCGATGGCGATGCCATCTGCTATTTGACGTTGGCGAATAAACTGATTCACGAAGTGAAGAAAAACGCTATCACCATTGCCGAAGATATGTCCGGTATGCCGGGTCTGGCTTGCCCCATCAAAGATGGAGGAATGGGCTTTGACTACCGTTTGGCGATGGGCATACCCGATTTCTGGATTAAGTATATCAAAGAGCAAAAAGACGAGGACTGGAAGGGTGGGCATATCCTATACGAGATGACCAACCGCCGTCAAGACGAGAAAACCATCTCCTACGCAGAGAGCCATGACCAAGCCTTAGTAGGCGATAAGACAATCATCTTCCGCCTCATCGACGCAGATATGTATTGGCATTTCGAGCATGGACATTCGACTTATATGGTGGACCGCGGTATCGCACTCCATAAGATGATCCGTCTGATTACGGCTTCGACCATCAATGGTGGGTACCTTAACTTCATGGGTAATGAGTTTGGCCATCCCGAATGGATCGACTTCCCACGCCAAGGCAATGGCTGGAGTTATAAGTACGCCCGTCGTCAGTGGAGTTTAGTGGATCATCCAAACTATTACTTTGCGGACTTAGATCGCTTTGATGCCGCGATGGTTAGTCTCTTAGAGCAGAAACTCCAAATAGTGAAGGACGAGAATGGCCTCCATCTGCCATGGGTTTATACGCTGTGGGATAATGAGGGTGACCAAGTGATTGCTTATCGTCGTGGAAACCTTATCTTCGTGTTTAACTGGAATGGCGTTAAGTCCTTCTCCGATTACGGAATCTTAGCCCCCGAAGGAAAATACAAGGTGGTGCTCAATACCGATGCCAAAGAGTTTGCCGGTTTTGGACTGTCAGACGATAGCGTGGAACACTTCACACAACCCGATAATTTATATAAGAAAGATAAAAAAGGCTGGTTAAAACTCTATTTACCGGCTCGCTCCGCCGTGGTGCTGGAATTAGTTTAGAGTTGAGAGTGTAGAGTTTAGAGTAGCCGTCTAGTTTAATAGTTTAAAAAGTTTAAAGAATATGCGAGTAATTATTGAATCCAATTATGAATTGATGTCCGAATGGGCAGCCAATTATGTAGCCAAAAAAATCAATGAGTTTGGTCCGAAAGAGAGTCGTCCTTTCGTATTAGGTCTTCCTACGGGAAGTAGTCCCTTAGGGATGTATCAACAACTGATTAAGCTTAATCAAGCCGGAAAAGTTAGTTTCCGCAATGTGGTAACGTTTAATATGGACGAATATGTGGGTATTCCTGAGGAGCACCCCGAGAGTTATCATAGTTTTATGTGGAATAACTTCTTCAGTCATATCGACATTCGCAAAGAGAACGTGAATATCCTCAACGGAAATGCCGCAGACTTAGATGCTGAGTGTGCTCGTTATGAAGCCAAGATTAAACAAATGGGGGGTATCAACTTGTTCTTAGGCGGTATAGGTCCGGATGGGCATATCGCTTTCAACGAACCCGGGTCGTCGTTGACTTCGCGTACTCGTAAGAAAGAGTTGACTACGGATACGATTATCGCCAATAGCCGTTTCTTCAATAACGATGTGAACCTCGTTCCCAAGACTGCTTTGACGGTCGGTGTCGGGACCGTGATGGATGCACAAGAAGTGCTGATTCTTGTCAATGGTCACAACAAAGCTCGCGCGTTACTGCACGCTATCGAGAAACCTATTTCTCACATGTGGACGGTAAGTGCTTTGCAGATGCACCAACATGGTATCATCGTTTGCGACGAGGCTGCTTGCGACGAACTGAAAGTGGGAACATTCCGCTATTTCAAAGATATCGAAAAGAATAATCTTTTAGTTTAGAGAGATGTTACAGATTTATAATACACTGACAAGGCAAAAAGAGTATTTCCGTCCTTTGCACGAGGGACATGTAGGCATGTATGTCTGTGGCCCTACCGTTTATGGGGATGCCCATTTAGGCCATGCTCGTCCTGCCATCACGTTTGATGTACTCTATCGTTACCTCATGCAGTTAGGGTATAAGGTGCGCTACGTCCGTAATATCACAGACGTAGGCCACCTTGAGCACGATGCCGATGAGGGCGAGGATAAGATTGCCAAGAAAGCGCGTCTTGAACAACTCGAACCGATGGAGGTGGTGCAGTATTACACCAATCGTTATCATCACGATATGGAGGCATTGAATGTACTGCCACCCAGTATCGAACCGCACGCCAGTGGACACATCATTGAGCAGATAAACTTTGTTCAACAGATTCTCGACAAAGGCTACGCCTACGTGAGCGAGGGAAGTGTATATATGGATGTGGAGAAATATGCGAAGGACTATCCGTACGGCAAACTCAGTGGCCGTAATCTGGAACAAATCAAGACCGAGACACGCGAGTTAGATGGGCAAGCCGAGAAGAAACATAGTTACGATTTTGCTCTTTGGAAGAAAGCTTCTCCCGAACACATCATGCACTGGCCAAGTCCTTGGTCGGAAGGTTTCCCGGGTTGGCACATGGAATGTTCTACGATGGGAATGAAATACTTAGGAGAGGAGTTTGATATTCACGGAGGAGGAATGGATCTTATGTTCCCTCACCACGAGGCGGAGATAGCACAGTCGTGTGCCGCTTTAGGGCATGACTCGGTGCACTATTGGATGCACAATAACATGATCACTATTGCGGGAAAGAAGATGGGTAAGAGTTATCATAACTTCATCACCTTAGAGCAGTTCTTCAAAGGCGAACACGAACTCTTGTCTAAACCCTTCTCACCGATGACGATTCGTTTCTTCATCTTGATGGCGCATTATCGTTCGACAGTGGATTTCTCTTCAGCGGCTTTGGAGGCTGCGGAAAAAGGGTTAAGTCGAATGCAGGACGCCTATGCTCGTCTAATGAAACTGACGGCAGGAGTCGCTACGACGGTGGATATTGCGGGGTTGCGAGACCATTGTCAAGAAGCAATGGACGATGACCTTAATACGCCTATCGTACTGCAGCATCTGTTTGACTCTGCCAAAGCAATTAACACCATCGCTGACGGGAAAGGTACTATTACTGCGGCCGATTTAGACGAACTCAAAGCGGTTTGGAAGATGTATGCCATGGATGTGTTAGGACTGAGGTTAGAAGGCGCGGCTGCAGGCAGCCTAGGGGCGGAAGGGCGGATAGGCGGAAAGGCGGATGGACAAGAGGCTTATAAGAAAGCGGTTGACTTACTGCTTACCCTTCGTCTGGAAGCTAAACAGAATAAGGATTGGGCAACGAGTGATAAGATTCGCAATGAGTTGACCGCCTTGGGCTTTGCTATTAAAGATACCAAGGATGGTTTTGAATGGTCTTTATAAGAGTGCCTACGCGTAGATACATAGGATTATGGATGCTGTTGTTATGCACGATTCTGTGTAACGCCGAACCTTTACGTACGGGATTGTCGGGTCGGGTAGTGGATGCTCAAACGGGACAAGGTTTGTCGGGTGTGGAGTTGTTTTTCACGATAGGTATTTATGACGAACCTACACTGATCGGCACCACGTCAGATAAAGAGGGCTATTTCTCCTTAAGTAATACGGAAAACTTAACGTCCATAACCTATCAAATGGTAGGTTATGAGACGGATGAGTATCCTTTGGTGTTAGGGGTAATGAAAGAAAATGTGGTTTTACGACTACGACCTTCCATTATCAATCTACAAGAAATCAATGTGAGAAAAGGACATGAGAAACGGAATTATCGCCGAAAAGATAATCCCGCGGTAGCGTTTATGCGACAAGTCATTGCTCATAAGGACTCAATGACGGTTAAAACCATGCCCCATTATGTAGTAGATGAATATTCGCGAACCTCTTTTTCTCTCAATGATTTTAGGCCGAACTTTGAAAAAGGTTTCTGGAAGGGGTATGAGTGTGTGCGTAAATATATAGACACTTCCAATGCACTCCGCCCATCATTAACAGTGTCGATGCGAGAATGTCTCTCCCATCGGTATTTCCAATCTATCCCAAAGCAAGAGAAAATCGTTGTTGATCGCAAACGTTGTTATGGTATTGAAGACATGTTCACCACTCAGGCATTGAGTACGAGTGTGGACAATATCTTCAAACCCATTGAACTCAATGACAACGATATAACGTTGCTGTTCAATCGTTTTGTTTCTCCTTTGTCTTCAACGATTGCAATCAGTTATTACCAATACTATTTGCAAGACACCCTTGTGATCGATGGTGATAGTTGTGTGGACGTGGCGTTTATTCCCGTTAACTCTGAGAGTTATTCTTTTACGGGACATTTATATGTACTCAACGATGGTTCGTATAAGATAAAAAAATATATTCTACAAGTTCCCCAACATATCTCACTTAACTTTGTTAATATGGTGGAGATAACGCATACCTATAGGCGTTTGTCGAATGGGTTATGGGCGAATGACAGAACTCATATCCTCACGGATTTCTATGTCTTTAAGCGCACCAAGAATATCACGGGACGATATACCCATGTCTATGGGACCTACGATTTTGAACAACCCATAAACAAGGATGTCTTTACACGAACGCTTGCTTCGGATACGTTAGGCAGAAAGGACTCTCTCACTTTTCGAGAGCGTATGGCATTATGGGATGCGTTGCGTCCTGAGCCATTATCTGAACATGAGATAGCGATTCTTGATTTGCTGGAGGAGTGCAAACATCTTCCTCAGTTTAACTCGTTGATTATGTTCTGCGACGCTATCAGCAGCCGGTATGTTGCCACGACTCCGTCCTATCGTTGGGGTGAGTCTAAATGGGATTTTGGTCCCATCTTTAATATGTTTTCTTGGAATATCCTCGAAGGTTTTCGTTTCCGTTTAGGCGGAATGACGACCGCCAGAGCCAATCCGCACCTGTTCTTCAAAGGCTATGTTGCGTTTAGTACTAAAGACTTATTGCCCAAAGGAAATGCAACAATCATCTATTCGTTTAACAAAAAGAAATACCAGCCCTTTGAACCTTGGCGACATTATATATCCGTGATGGGGCAGTACGATGTAGAAGAAACCGGTGCAGCCGAAGGGTGGCTCGGGCGGGATAATATCTTTCGATCGGTTCCGCTAATGAAACCTAAAATGAAGAACTTCGAATATGTGGCTCGTGCGAGGGTGGAGTATATGAAGGAATGGCCAAGTCACTTCTCCGTTCGGGCTCGTTTCGACTTTGAAAACAATAAAGCGACAGGTTCCTTGCATTATGACCGCGTGACGGATTATCAAGGTGGACAAATATTTGCCACCCAACGCATGGATGCCTATAATAATTACGAAGGGGAAGTGCAGTTGCTCTACATGCCCGGAGGGTCGTTCCCTGTGAGCCGAGAAGGGGTAGATACCCAATTTACGTTAGAGAAGGACGGACCGGTGGTGAGTTTGACACATCAGATGGGCTACTTAGATGACCGCCAATCGGGTGGGGAAGGATTCTATTATAACCACACTGAGATCGGCGTCGCCAAACGATTCTGGTTCTCGTCTTTCGGGCATCTTGACACCCGCTTACGAGTGGGATATATCTGGAATAAAGTTCCGTTTATGAAACTCTATACGCCTACCACGTCCTCTATTTTTATTCTCAATGACAACGGGCTTAACGCTATGCAGCCGATGGAGTTTATGATGGATCGTTATATAGACTGGTCAATGACCTATTACTTCAAAGGTTGGATATTCAATCGTATTCCGGGCATCAATCGCTTGCAACTGAGAGGACTTGTCTCTTTCTCCGGCGTGTATGGCTACTTGGGTAAACGTAATAACCCCTATCTGGAAGGAAATAAAGGGTTGTATCAGTTCTCGGACGCGTCTAAATGGACGGAAACGGGCGAGTATATCGAGGGTTATACCTCTTCGCCTATCGGCAAGTTGCCGTATATGGAACTCACCGTTGGATTGGAGAATATCTTCAAGGTAGTGCGTATCGATTATATACGTCGATTGACGTATAACGAATATGAACTGCCGATTATCAATCCGGAAACCGACACTCCGTTTGTGCGCAAGTTACCCGCTTGGGGACGTAATGGCGTTAAGATCTCGTTCCGCTTTGAGTTCTAGAGATAGTGTTGAAGCTGTTCGTACACTCGACCGATAGGAAAACCCATCACATTGAAATAGGAGCCTTCCATCTTCGTTACTCCGATATACCCTATATACTCTTGTACCCCGTATGCCCCGGCCTTATCTAAAGGACGATAATGGGAGACGTAATAGTCTATTTCTGCTTCCGTTAGTTTTCTGAAGGTCACGTCCGTCTTATCCACAAACGATTCGTATTTGCCTTGATAAAGGAAGGTTACCCCCGTATAGACTTGGTGTGTCTGTCCGGATAACTCGCGTAACATCTGTTTGGCTTGCACGTCGTCATGGGGCTTGCCTAACATGTGATCATCCACCCACACAATCGTGTCGGCCGTGATGAGCAGGTCGTTGGGCGTCAGTTGTGCCTCATACGCGCGCGCCTTTGCGCGTGATATATATAAAGGAATATCCCCTGCCTGTAGGGAGGCGGGATAGGTCTCGTCAGCATCTATGCTGATAGCGGTAAAAGGAATATCTAACCCTGCCATCAATTCCCTTCTTCGGGGAGATTGTGATCCAAGAATTATATTCATCAATTCATCATTTAGCCCTTTGGGCGGTTCATTACAACATTTTTTGAATAACAAACGAGAACAGCGTTCCCATAAACATGACGAACTTCATATAAAGTTGCGGAGCCCTATAATCAGACGGGATTTTCGCTCGCCATAGTAGCACCAAAACGCAAACGAGAGGGAGTAATACTACAAACCCTAAATATCGGGTGGCAAGGGAGGTGAGGGAAGTGTCCATCGGCAGCAGTCCCCAATGACAGTAGCATAAACCGGCTATGGTTATTACGATAAGTGTCGTTACGATAATCTTCGTTTTGGTGTCCCCTAACACGACGGGTAGGGTATGGCACTCTAATTCCGCATCGCCTATTTGGTCTTGCATATCCTTGATGATCTCGCGTATCCAAGTGGTCATAAAAGCAAAGAGGGCAAACCCACCTAACCACATCAATAGGCTATGCGTTAGCGGTGTTTGGGAAACAATATCCCCAAAGCGGTCGTATAACTTATGGGCATAACCGATGTTGGCAAACGCAATGATGAGGGGAGGACAAGCCGCTAAGAGGGCAATAATCAAGTTTCCTACAAGGAACTGACGCTTATAACCCGATGAGTAAAACCACAGCAATCCGGGTGCGATACCAAAGAGGATACCCAAGATCCAACTACGACAGAGGATAGCAGCCACGATACCGGCAACCAAACCGATAGCCGATAGGCAGATACTTAACCGAAAAGCCGTGTCTTTAGGAATGGTGCGAGTGACGATGACTTGGTCGGGACGATTGATGCGGTCAATCTTCACATCGAAATAGTCGTTAATCACATACCCTCCGGCAGCAATGAGAACGGTCGCCACAATCAAAAGGGCTAAGAACCCATTACTCAAGATGACATCGTATCGAATGGATAGGAGAACGGGAATGGCTACCCATTTCTCCATGGTCCACAACACGATAGCTAAGAATAGCAAGTTAGACCATCGTATAAGGTGTAGGATATCGCGTATCATTTGGCGGGAGTCAGTTTAAGAATTACACCCTTCCACGCGTCCAAACTGAGATGAATAGGTTCGTCCGAGGTGAAACGAAGTTTTTTGTATTTCTTATTCGTCAACAAATCCTCGGCACTTGCTTTTTTCCATTCTTTCTGGCTGAGGTACTTGAAAGCATCCTCGGGGATGTTCACGTCAATATCCACATGTTTATCGTCAAAGTTTGTGACGATGAGCAGGATGTCATCTTCTTTCTTGCGAAGAAAAGCAAACTGTTCGTGTTTATTGAAATGTTCCGTTTGGGCATATTCGAGGTCGTACATCAGTCCCTCGCGTATGGCTTGCTCATCCCTGGCTGCGGTTAGCAGTTTCTGGTAGAACTCCCGAAGTTCTTTTTGTTCTTTACTGAGGTTCTTACCATCGAACTTCCCATGGTTAGTCCATGCTTGTATTGACTTCACACCCCAATAATCGAAGATCGTGGTGCGTCCGTCCATTCCCGAATAACCTTCAACATCCATACCGGTCTCACCTAATTCTTGTCCCGAGTAGATAAGAAGAGGGTTCTTGCCCAAAGTAGCTGCTACAATCATAGCCGGTTGTGCGCACATCCCTCGTCCGCAGAAGAACCCACTGGCAATACGTTGTTCGTCGTGGTTTTCAAGGAAATACAACATTCGGTCTTGTATGTCCGCTACCGATTGCCAGTGTTGGGTGATACCTTCTACCGCCCAGTTCTTACTGGTTACACCGCGTAAGTATTCATACATCCCTACTTTATCGTATAGGTATTCAAACCCGGCAGCGAGGAAATCGCGATAGAGGTTAGGGTTATAACACTCAGCAATAAACTGCACCTTAGGATAGAACGTGTGCACTTGTGGAATAACCCAACGCCAAAACTCTACGGGTACCATCTCAGCCATATCTACACGGAAAGCATCAATACCCTTGCGAGACCAAAAGCGAAGGATATCTAACATCTTTTTCCATGTGTCTGGAATAGGATGGAACTGCTTTTCTCCACCCCCTTGATAGAACACGCCATAATTGAGTTTAACGGTCTCGTACCAATCGTCACGACTGGGGCTCGCAGAGAAACAATCGTTTCCTGTCACTTTTGCAGGATACTCCTCATAACCTTGGATATCAAAACTCGGAGCGAAACGTTCTCCGGGAATATAGTAGAAATTGTTGAGAGGCGAGAACGCCCATTCAGAATGGTCCTCTTGACCAAGATCTTTCACCCCTTTCGGCTTGCAAGCAGACTTGTATTCACGAGCCACATGGTTGGGCACAAAGTCGATAATGACTTTTAATCCGGCTTTGTGTGTGCGACGAACCAATGCTTCAAACTCTGCCACTCGTTTTTCGGGTTCCGTACTCAAATCGGGATCTACATCGTAATAGTCCGTAATAGCGTATGGACTACCGGCTTTACCTTTGACGATAGAAGGAGTGTTAAACTCCGCCGTGGCATGACGAATAACTCCCGTGTACCATACGTGAGTGGCTCCTAAATCAAAAATCGTTTTAAGGGCCTTAGACGTGATGCCGGCAAACGTACCGCATCCGTTTTCTTCTTTACTACCATTGTTCTTGCGTGTCTCGTTGTAGTTGGTAAACGTACGAGGTAGGAGCTGATAAATGATCGGTTTCATATATAAATAATCTTCAATCTTCAATAAGACTCATCGTATCACTTGCAATCATGAGTTCCTCATCGGTAGGGATAACTACGACTTTGACTTTACTATCCGCCGTCGAGATGATTTTTTCTTCTCCGCGGATTTTGGCATTGATATCTTTGTCTAATTTAGCGCCAAGGAACTCCAATCCTTCCATAACTCCTTCGCGCATACTGGGTTGATTCTCACCCACACCTGCAGTGAAGACGATGATATCGACACCACCCATGGCCGCTGCAAAAGCACCGATGTATTTCTTAATCTTGTAGTTGTACATATTAAGGGCAAGCAAGGCTCTCGGGTCGTTATTGGCACAAGCAGTCTCCAACTCGCGCATATCGGACGAAACACCGAATATCCCTTGTACACCCGATTTCTTATTGAGGTAATTAGACATCTCGTCGGGGTCGAGATTGAGCTTCTTCTCAAGATAGGTGATGGCTCCGCCATCCACATCGCCCGAACGGGTACCCATCATAATACCCTCCAATGGAGTCAGACCCATTGTGGTGTCAATACATTGACCATTCTTTACAGCTGCTAACGACCCTCCATTACCGATGTGGCAGGTGATGATGCGCTGTTTGGTATAATCAACGCCAAGGAACTCGCATACGCGCTTAGAGACATAACGATGACTGGTTCCGTGGAAACCATAACGACGAACGCCATATTTCTCATAAACCTCGTAGGGTAGGGCATAGAGATATGCATAATCGGGCATGGTCTGATGGAAAGCAGTATCGAATACACCTACTTGCGGCAGACCGGGCATGAGTTCGCTTACCGCACGAATACCCTTGAGGTTGGCGGGGTTGTGCAAGGGGGCTAAATCACTGCAAGCTTCGAAGGCTTTCAACACTTCGTCATTGATGAGAACGGATTTTGCAAACTTCTCTCCGCCATGTACCATGCGATGACCTACCGCGTTGATTTCTTTGAGGGACTGGATAGCACCCATCTCTTTGTCTGTAAGCAACGATAGAATGAATTTCACCCCTTCCGTATGCTCGGGGATGTCGTGCATGATCTTGCGTTTCTCTCCGTTGGGTAACTTCACTTTTACAAAAGCTTCGGGCATGCCTACACGTTCAGCACCACCGGAGGCTATCACTTCGCGCGTATCCATGTTATACAACGCGTACTTAATGGACGAACTACCACAGTTCAATACTAATATCTTCATAATCTCTACACTTTAAACTCTAAACTACTCTAAACTCTACACTCTAAACTAACGAATCGCTTGACAAGCGGTAATAATAATCATTTGTACAATATCTTGCACTTTGCATCCGCGACTTAGGTCGTTGACGGGAGCAGCTATACCTTGTAGGATAGGACCTACAGCATCGGCACCCGAGAAACGTTCCACCAGTTTGTATCCAATGTTTCCTGCTTGTAAGTCAGGGAAGACAAGCACGTTCGCTTTACCTGCTACAGGACTATTGGGAGCCTTCGTCTTAGCTATAGTCTCTATCAATGCTGCATCGGCTTGCAGTTCACCATCGAGTAACAGCTCGGGGGCTTTTTCTTTGGCGATACGAGTGGCTTCTGTCACTTTGTCAACGAGTTCATGTTTGGCGCTCCCTTTCGTGGAGAAAGATAGCATGGCAACATGAGGCTCAATACCGGCAATACTCTTGGCGGTTTCGGCGGTGGAGATAGCAATCTGAGCCAGTTCTTCCGCATTAGGACAAGGATTGACGGCACAGTCAGCAAACACTAAGAAACCATCCTCGCCTAATTGTTTGGCAGGAGTGAACATAAGGAAAGCACCACTAACTACCGATACACCGGGCTTGGTCCTTAATATCTGGAAAGCAGGACGAATCGTGTCCGCTGTTGTACCACGAGCACCGGCAAGTTCTCCATCGGCATCGCCGTTCTTAATCATTAAACAACCAAGATATAAAGGATTCTTTGCTTTCTGTATGGCTTCTTCTTCGGTCATGCCTTTAGCTTTACGCAGTTCATACAAGAGGTTTGCGTATTCGCTTATGCGAGGATTTGATTCGGGATCAATAATGGTGGCTTGGGGAATATAATCCAACCCTTTCTCTTTAGCCATGGATAAAATAGTGGTTGGGTTACCAATAAGAATGGGTTTGGCGATGCCTTCTTTAATAACAGCATTAGCCGCTTCTAACGTGCGCGGCTCGTCTCCCTCAGGTAAAACAATGCGCTGCGGATGGCTCTTTGCGCGCGTGAGCATTTGATTTAATATATCCATAATTTATTTTTTATTAGTACTGTTGCGATAAATTTCGCATAAAATTATAAATCGTTAAATAAAGTTTGTTCTTTGACATTTTGATTGAAAGGAAAAGAGTCATTAGGCTTAGTTAGTAACTCTTTAAGGTCTGCCCGTTCTAAAGCGGAAAC
>JAZLHD010000191.1:0-23848 GCA_045616645.1 Paludibacteraceae bacterium | reverse complement strand
CATAGCAATTCCAAAGTGTCGGGTAAGATTGTGCGAATTGATAGCATCGGTAATCAGATTTAGAGGTGTTGGATAATAAACAAATATACGATAAAGCCATAGGGTCCAAGGTGCGCAGATGTTTACAATCTTCAACAATACGATCCAACCCGTAAAAATCACGAATTAGCCGCCAATCCTTCAGCGAACCATATTCCAAGACACGTTGAATGAGAAAAGCCGAATGTGCTTGCACGTCTACTTGCTCCATATCAGTGTCCCAAAAGAGGATGCGAGATAAGCGTTGTAATAACTGTTTATCAGCCATAATTTAATAAAGTTTCCTTTCGTTTTGCAGTTTTGCGCTGCAAAATTACGGAAATTTTTTGATATATGCAAATTTATTTGCAATTATTACGGATTTCGGTTGAGGAAATGTCAAAATAGGGCGCGTTTTGCAAAAACCTCACTCCCTTTATCTCTTTCAGCCCGAAGGGCGGTCTTTCAGCCAAAGGCGGTCTTTCAGCGTCAGCGGTCGTACAGCGTAGCGGTCGTCTGGGATACACGAGCACCTCGTGTAGCCTCAAAATCTCTTCATAGTCTTTCCACTGGTCAAAAATCGCCCAGTTGTCTTCTCCAATCACCAGCACGAACTCGTGTTCAGGATATTGTTTTCTTAGTTGTCGTAAGGTCTCGGCTGTATAACTCGGACGGGGTAGAGTGAACTCGAAATCCGACACTCGTATCCGCTCATCGTGTAGGGCTTCAATAGCCTGCCTTGCACCTATCAGCCTTTCCGCCTCTCCGCCTAATATGTTCCTATCTTTCAGTGGGTTATTCGGGCTCACCATCATCCATATCTCATCCAGATCGGTGTTGTCCAACACCCACCGTATCAATCCCGTATGCCCATAATGCACAGGATTAAAACTCCCTCCGTATATGCCAATTTTCATAGTAAAATTTAAGGAACGCGCACACACGCACGCGTTCCTTATAATATACCTTATCCTCCGAAGTTATCGTAACGGATATCCTCGTCCGCTACGCCTAGCGAGTGCAACAGGTCAATCACCGTCTTACTCATCATAGGAGGTCCGCAGAGATAATACTCGATATCCTCCGGTGCATCATGCTGCTTGAGGTACGTATCGCCCATCACAGGAGCAATGAAACCCGGTGTATATTTGATTCCTAAGCCGTCTGCCTTTGGATCCGGACGGTCCAAAGCCAGATGGAAATGGAAGTTCGGGAACTCCTTTTCCAATGCGAGGAAGTCTTCCATAAAGAATACTTCATCAATCGCTCTTGCACCATAGAAATAGTGCATCTCGCGGTCGCGGCATTGTCTGGTCTTCAGCATGTGCATGATCTGCGCACGCAGCGGAGCCATGCCGGCACCACCACCAACCCAAATCATCTCTTTCTTACTGTCATAAACCGGACGGAACTCCCCGTAAGGACCACTCATCATCACCTTATCACCCGGTTTGAGCGAGAAGATATACGTAGAAGCGATACCGCAAGGTACATCCATGAACTCCGGTCCGTTAGGACACTGGTCTTTCGGTTTGAAGGGTGGGGTAGCAATACGCACCGTCAACGTGATGATATCTCCCTCATCCGGATAGTTAGCCATCGAGTACGCACGGATAGTAGGCTCGGTGTTCTTCTGCTTCAAGCCAAACAGCCCAAAGTGCTGCCAAGCACCCAGATACAAGTCACCAATTAAACTCTTATCCATATCGCGGTCGTAATCGATATCGTAAGCAGGGATACGGATCTGCGCATACGAACCGGGTTCGAAGTTCATGTGCTCTCCTGCGGGCAGCTTAACCTTGAACTCCTTAATGAACGTAGCCACGTTCTTGTTCGAGATTACCTCACACTCCCATTCCTTAACACCTAAGATCGACTCATCCATCTTCAGTTGTAAGTCGTTCTTCACTTTCACTTGACAACCTAAACGCCAATGGTCTTTCTGTTGCTTACGGCTGAAGTGTACCGTTTCCGTCGGCAAGATGTCGCCACCGCCTTCGAGGACTTGACACTTACATTGTCCGCAACTACCTTTACCACCGCAAGCGGAGGGCAGATGCACACCCGCTGCGCCTAAAGAAGCCAGCAATGTTCCACCCGCAGGGATAGTGTAATCCTTATCCCCGTTGATGGTCACTTTCACATCGCCGCTAGCCACTAAATAACGCTTAGCCACCAGCAGGATGATAACCAACAGGAGTATAACCGCTAAGAAAACTCCTACAGCATATAAAATTGCAGTAATATCCATTTTCTTGTCCTCCTATTAAATGTTTAAACCTGAGAAGCACATAAACGCTAACGCCATCAATCCTACCGTGATGAACGTGATACCGATTCCCTGCAAAGGCTTCGGTACATCGTTGTACTCCATTTTTTCTCTTATACCTGCTAACGCTACAATCGCCAGCATCCATCCTAAACCGCTACCGATAGCGAAGGCAAAGGCGTCACCAAGGTTAGCAACGGCTTTCACATTCTCCGCATCGAGCAGTACACGCTGTTGCATGAACAAACTACCACCCATGATCGCGCAGTTAACGGCAATCAGCGGTAGGAAGATTCCCAGCGAGTTATACAGCGTCGGACTGAACTTCTCCACCACCATCTCAACCAATTGCACAATAGCGGCAATCACTGCGATGAAAAGGATAAAACTCAAATACCCCAATCCCAGGGGCGTCAGTACATATACCTGCAACAGGTAGTTAATAGGCAGCGTGATGGTCTGTACAAAAATAACGGCTACACCTAAACCTGCAGCGGTCTTCACGTCCTTACTTACGGCAAGGTATGAACACATACCCAGGAAGAAGGCGAAAATCATATTGTCGGCAAAAATACTGCGGACAAATAAACTAATTGCGTGTTCCATACTTTACTTCTTTTCTTCGTTAATAGAACGATGTATCCATATCACACAACCTACCAGTATCAACGCCATGGCAGGCATTAACATCATACCGCAGTTCTCATACCATCCCCCGTTGGTTACATACCAACTCTCAGGGATAATCTGATAACCCAGTAACTTTCCACTACCAAGCAACTCGCGGAAGAATGCCACAATCACTAAGATCGCTGCATAACCTAAACCGTTGCCCAGACCATCCATCAAGGAGTCCATCGGACTATTCGTCATCGCAAACGCCTCCAGACGTCCCATCAAGATACAGTTCGTGATGATCAATCCGATATATACACTCAACTGCATCGCTACATCGTAAGCAAATGCTTTCAGCACCTCACTCACAATCGTCACCAACGTCGCCACTACCACCAACTGTACAATGATACGGATACGCATCGGAATCGACTTGCGGATAAGCGAGATAACCACATTCGACAACGCAACAATAATCGTCACCGATACACCCATCACCAACGCGGGCTTGAGCTGTACCGTCACCGCTAACGCCGAACAGATACCTAAGATCTGTACCAGCACGGGGTTGTTTATGTTTAGAGGATTCAAAAATGCCTCTTTCGTGTTTTTACTCAACATCTGTTACCTCCATTTCTTCTTGTTTTACACATTCGTGACCACAAGCGTGTTTGCACACCTTGCCTCCGTTCAAGAACGAAGCATATTCCGCTAAGTTGGCCGCTAACATATCGTTCACACCGGTCGATGTAATCGTCGCTCCGGCCCAAGCATCTACCTGCTCCTGACCTTCTTCGGCCACCTTACCGGACTTTAAAACAGCGATCGAACGAATAGCTCCACACCCATCCTTGATGTGCTTGCCCTTAAACTGATCGCGGAACTTAGCCGTCGTGATCTCAGCACCCAAACCCGGCGTCTCACCTTCGTGGTTGAAGTTCACACCAAAGACCGTGTTCTTATCTTCATCTAACGCTAAATAACCACCAATACCGCCCCATAGACCTTGCCCATGGAGACGGAGCACATACTTTGTCGCTCCTTCAACGTTGAATACATACACTTCCGTCTCGCCGCAAGGGATCGTGTCTTGACACAAGTCCATATACAACTTAGCCGGATCTGCAGTCGCATCCACATCCTGATTGAGCGCTACTAAGATCTGTTTCTGCTTATCTAACAACGCATTCGCTTGCTGACGCTTAGACAATACCTGACTAACCGCCGCTAACGCAACGGCCACAATCACTACCAACACCGTGGCATAAAGGATCGTATAGACATTCGATTCCGTAGAGAAACGCGGTTTCTTTACTTCTTCAAAGCAGTTCGTTTGATTGCACTGAGGGCATACGTCCGGAGCCTGATCTCCTGTGTGGACATAACCACACACTTTACATACAAATTGTTTTTTCATATTATGCTCTTTTTAGACGTTTATTAACATTTACACGAATCACACACCAGTCAATCAGCGGGGCAAACGCATTACCAAGCAGAATAGCGAGCATCATGCCTTCGGGATAACCCGCGTTGAACACGCGAATAACAATCACCATAAATCCAATCAGCGCACCATAGATCCATTTACCTACTTCCGTACGAGCCGCCGTCACAGGGTCGGTGGCCATAAACACTGCACCAAACAGCAATCCGCCGGAGATCAGATGCATGTACCAAGGATAGTTAGCCATCGCATTGTCCGGACCGCAGAAGTTAATCAAGGCGGCCGTCACACCGGCCGTAGCTAAGATCGATAACATAATCTTCCAACTTGCTACACCCGTGCATAATAACAATATCGCACCCAGTAAGATTGCCCAGCAGCAAGTCTCACCTACGCAACCCGGAATCAGTCCGTTGAACATCGTCCAGAAATCCGCAGGCATAAACCCTGCATCCGCACTCGTAGCCATCTGCGTCAGCGGAGTAGCTCCGGTGAACCCGTCCACGATCGTCTTACCATTATCCCATCCCCAAGTGCCTGCCGTACGAATGAACGGTTCGTCACCGGTCATGTGCGACGGATAAGCAAAGAAAAGGAACGCACGCGTGATAAGCGCTACGTTGAAGATGTTATAGCCCGTACCGCCAAACACTTCTTTTGCAAAGATAACCGCAAAAGCAGTCGCGATAGCCACCATCCATAACGGAGTGTCAATCGGCACAATAAGCGGAATAAGGAAACCCGTTACCAGGAACCCTTCGGCCACTTCTTCGTGTTTGATCTGCGCTACTACAAACTCAATACCTAATCCCACTACGTATGATACAATAATAAAAGGCAATACTGCCAGCAGTCCAAAGCCAAATGCTTTCCAGAACAGCGCGCAGGTCATGGCACCTTTCACAATCTCACCTGTAGCTAAGAAATGTTGGTATCCTACATTGAACATACCGAATAGCAATGCCGGTACTAAAGCCAACACCACTAAGATCATCGTGCGCTTACTGTCATTTCCGTCATGGATATGAGCACCCACTTTCTTAGCCGTCGTATTCGGGGTGAAAAGGAACGTATCAAAGGCGTCATAGAAACTGCTGAGTTTACTCAGTTTGCCGCCTTCTTCGAAGTTCTTACCGAACTTTTTCCAAATCTCATAAAACTTGTTCATCACTCTACCTCCTTTCTTAAGTTCGCTAATGCCTCACTCACAATCGCTTGCATCGGCATCTTTGAGGTGCATATATACTCGCATAACGCGAAGTCTTCGGGGGCTACTTCGTAGGCTCCTAATTGCTCCATCTTATCGATGTTCCCAGCAATCATCGCTTTGATCAGTTGCTCCGGATAGATATCCATCGGGAACACTTTGTCGTACTCCCCACTGACGATGATCGCTCTGCGACCGCCTTTCATGCGGGCATCCCAACGATAGTGACGCTCACCGAATAACCAGCGAATCAGTCCGTTATCTAAGATCTTAGCCGGATCGGTGTTCGTGGCGTTGAAGTCTTTGAACCGTGGCATCAACCATCCCATGAACTCTACGTTCTCCGTTCCTTCGGCAATGATCGTGATTTGGTTTGCGCGGTAGCAGATTATTTCCTCTGCGGTCTTCTGTGTTCCGCTCAGCACGTTCCCGCATATATAGCGTAACGCTAACTCTTTGTGGGCGTTGCTCTTCACGAACGCATTCATCTCCATTCCCGGGAGCATGCGGTAGTACATCGGCTCGTATGCCATGTCACCTGTGAGGGCAATCACGCGCTCCATATCCACTTGTCCTTTCTGGAAGAAACGACCGATACGGGCTACGTCTTGTACATTCACCGTGAACACCGTCTCGCCTTTAGCGATGGGCGCTACGTGGTTGATCTGTACGCTGATGTTTCCGGCGGGGTGGGGACCCTCTACCTCGTACTTCGTGCAGTTCTTCAGTCCGGCGAAGTCGGCACTGCTGTGTTGCTTGCTCAGTCCTACATATACAGGAGCGAGTTGGCTCAGTGCGTCGATACCGGCTTGCAGTTGGTTGGCTTTGCCTTGCATCACGAACGCATAGTCAGGAGCGAGGGGAGCGCTGTCGAAGGTCGAGATAAAGATCGCCTTGGGTTCTTTACTGGGCATAGCGATGCAGTCGTAGGGGCGTTGTTTGATATACACCCATAACCCGGCTTGCATCAGCAATGCTTTCACATCTGCGTCCTTGTTGGTTACGTCGAATGTCTCGTACTGCATCGTGGTATCCGCCTCGATGGCGATATACATCACTTTGCGTCGCTCGCCGCGGTTGATCTCTACGATAGTGCCGCTGACGGGTGAGGTAACCAACAAGTCCACAAACTGTTTGTCGTGGAGTAGGGGAGAGCCTACTTTCACTTTTTCGCCTTCTTTGACCATCAGTTTCGGGGTCAATCCGGCGTACTGGTCCGGAACGATCTTATAGATGTTCGGTCTTCTCGCACTGCCGTATGTCAGTGCCGCCCGTCCATCCATCGGAATGTCCAAACCCTTTTTCAGTTTGATTTGTTGCATAATGTTTTTTTAATTTATATTTTATTATAATAATTACCTTTCCGCCTATCAGCCCCTCCGCCCCTCCGCCTATCCGCCCCTTCGCCTATCCGCCCCTTCGCCAAAAAACCGCGCAAAGTTACGACTTTTTTTCCATATACGCAAATTTTTCTGCAAAATTATTTAATTTTGTCACTTCCACCTCTCACCTCCGCCCCTCCGCCTATCGCTTCCACCGATAGCACTATCGAAACAAACATAAAAAAAATGATAGCCCCCCTCATACTTTGGCACAGAGTTTGTTTTTCTTTAGGTAACAACTCTTAGCCATCAAAGTAAGGATGGGCAGAGAGGAAACAGAATTTATTAACCTATTAAAAAACAAACAACAATGAAAACATTATTCTACTTTTGCCCCATTTGTGGGAATGTTATCCTTCGCGTCGTTAACTCCGGTGTAACTCCCGTTTGTTGCAACCACCCCATGTTGGAACTCAAACCCAACACCATCGATGCTTCGCAAGAGAAGCACGTGCCCGTCATCACAAAACTCGGTCAGGGTCACTACCGTGTCTCTGTCGGTTCCGAGCCTCACCCCGTCACGGACGAGCACCATATCGACTTCCTCTACCTCGCCACCGAACACGGCGGCCAGCTACGCTACTTCACCGTTGGCGAATCTGCTGTAGCGGACTTCACCGACTGTGAGGATCCTATTATCGGTGCCTATGCGTATTGTAACCTGCATGGCTTATGGTATGCCGATGGGAAGGATGCGAAAGACGGTGAGGCACAGAAGTGCTGCTGTAAGCGGAAAGGTGGGAAGTTAGCGGCATTATTGGCGATGTTCTTCCCGTTCCTCGCTTGTTCTTGTCCTGAGGTGGATAACACTCCTGTTCGGACCTTTGACCTCAATCGTTATCTAGGTACATGGTATGAGATAGCTCGTTTTGACCATTGGTTTGAGCGTGATATGGACAACACCATTGCCGAATACACATGGAACGACAAGGGCAATGTGCAGGTCACGAATTCCGGTTGGCGCAACGATGATTGGAAGGTGAGCAACGGGGTTGCAAAAACCACGGACATCGCAGGGCTGATGCGCGTATCGTTCTTCCGCCCGTTCTATAGTGACTATCGGGTGCTGATGATTGACAACAACTACACCTTAGCGTTGGTGGGCAGTAAGACGGCGGATTCTCTGTGGATCCTGTCTCGCACGCCGGAGATTACGATGGAGCAGAAACAAGCCGTAGTCGCAGAGGCACAGCGGAGAGGCTATGAGACGCAGAAACTGATTTGGGTGAATCAGGCTAGTAATAAGATGTGGGAGTGACGTTATATGGAACACTTCATCATCTCGGTAAAGATCTTAGCGGCGCGTTTTTGGTACGAACCTTTTAGGACGTGAATACAACCAAGTAGTTCGTTATTGGGTATCTCCAGCGGAATAGCGACCAGCCCTCGGCGGTGTTTGATGGTCTCGGCGCTGAGGATACCCACTAATAAGTCGCTATCGTCGAGTAGGTCAAGTACAAAATTGGCATCATTGAGTTCTATCCGCTTGCGTAAGTGGGGTGCTTCGCCCTCTTGTTCCCAGTATCGGTCTAAGATCTCTCTTACTTGCATCTGTTGGCTCGGCATCGCGATGCCCCAGTTATCTCGTTCTAATTCGGCAATAGAGATGGATTTATGTTTGGCTAATAGGTGGTCGTTTCTTACGATAGCGCAAAGCTTGTCTTTAAATAGTACATGGCTTTCAAAGTCGTTTCCTGCTTTATCGGATTTATAGGCCAGTGCCAGGTCTATTTGGTGGCTGCGTAGCATCTTCATCAGGTGCAGACTATCGGCATAATAGATATGTAGGTTCACTTCGCGGTACTTATGTACGAACTCTGTGAGGGGTTTGGTCAGTAGGGTGGAGAACGAGTGGGTAACACCGATATTCAGTTCTCCTTTTACGGTTTGGCTTAGGTCGCTTATTTGGTTTTTGCATTCGTCGGCGATGCGAATGGTTTCTTCTGCTAGTGGCAACAGTCGGTCGCCGGCCTCGGTGAGGTTAACGTGGTGACTGGTGCGTGTAAAAAGGAGGGTATCGAGTTCGTCCTCTAGAGATTGAATCTGTTGTGAGAGGGTTGATTGTGTGATGAACAGTTTCCGTGCTGCAGCGGAGAAACTCAGTGTTTTAGCGGTGGCTACAAAGTAGCGTAACTGGCGTAATTCCATGGGTACAAATTTTTGTGCAAAGTTACGATTTTTTTTCCATATCTGCAAATTTTTTTGCAACAAAATTAGCAATTTTGAAGATTTTTAAGGAAAAATTTGGTGGAGTCAATTATTTTTTGTACCTTTGCACCCAAATTTGTATGTAGGTGTTTTTATGAACGATTTTAGCGAATACAAGCAGCAAGAATTTGAAGCGATGAAACGTCGCATGTTCTCTCAAATTGTGGGATGTGCCTTTAATTCTTTCAACTTCTATCGTGCTGGAATGGATGAACTGGTATATGAAGCGGGGTTAATGATTGAATTAGGTGCATTGAATTATGTGGTTCATCGTCAAGAAGAGTTCCCTGTATTTTATAAAGGACTACCCACTCCTGTGAAGCGCCGTATGGATTTGGTGGTTTCTGATAAACAATTGGGGCATGTGATTCTCGAATTGAAAGCATTGGATTATGTGGGAGATGTTCAGCGGAAGCAATTGTGGTCGTATATGAAGTTGATGAACACGCGTTTTGGAATGTTAATTAATTTTAGTCCGAAAGGTGTGTATTCGGAAAATTGGGAACTTAACGAGGAAACGGACGAATGCGTGCGATTTTTGTAAAATGTATAAAATCAAAAATCTAACTAAAAATCGATATACACTTATATTTTTGTATAGATTTTTATAGATTTCTGAGCGAAGCGAAATGAAAAGAAAGTCATCCAAAAGATTTTTGCATCTACTTGTGTTAGATTTTCTTCGCGTCGCGTAACCTTAGTAAAAAAAAGATAAACTACACCCAAAAGAAAAAATATGACTGCAATCGAATTCAACCACGTAGGCAAGCAATACCGCTTGGGGCTGGTGGGTACAGGTACCCTCAGCCACGACATTAACCGCTGGTGGCAGACCTCCGTTCTGCACCACGAGGACCCGTATCTTAAGATCGGCGACGTCAACGACCGCGCCGTTAAAGCCACGTCCGACTATATATGGGCGCTGCGCGATATCGACTTCAAGGTCGAGCAGGGCGATGTGGTCGGTATCATCGGTAAGAACGGTGCCGGCAAATCGACGCTATTGAAGTTACTCTCTCGTGTCACGGCTCCGACGGTAGGTACCATCAACGCGCGGGGGCGTATTGCTTCTTTGTTGGAGGTAGGTACGGGTTTCCATAGTGAGATGACGGGCCGCGAGAATATCTATATGAATGGTGCCATTTTGGGTATGACCAAGCAGGAGATCAGTGCTAAGCTCGATGAGATCATTGCTTTCAGTGGTTGTGAGAAATACATTGATACGCCGGTGAAGCGTTATAGTAGTGGTATGACGGTGCGTTTAGGTTTCGCCGTCGCGGCATTCTTGGAGCCGGAGATCTTGGTGGTAGATGAGGTGTTAGCGGTCGGTGATGCCGAGTTCCAGAAGAAGGCGATTGGTAAGATGCAAGACGTCGCCTCCGGTGGTCGCACCGTTCTGTTCGTGAGCCATAATATGACTAGTATTAAGAGCTTATGCAAGCACGGCATCATATTGCAGAACGGAATGTTGATAGACCAAGGCGATATCGACCCCATCGTGACGCATTATCTGCGTGGGGATAACGATATCGATAACTTTAAGATTTGGAATGACGAACCGGAATATAAGAAGGGTGGCTTTGAACTCCTCGAGATAGGCGTCCGCAAGAAGGGTGGGGAATATACCGATGTTATCCGCATGGATCAAGAGATGGAGTTGGTGATGCGTTACCGCTTAACAAGGCCTTTCAAGAAGTTTTGGATTATGCTTCACATGAAGAATGAACAGGGTGTCAAGATGTTCTCCTTTGGCGCAGGTAAGCAAGTCGAGTCTGCAAAACAACCTGGCGAATATGTCCAAGTTTGTCATTTCCCTGCGAATTTCTTCAATTGGGGAACATATGCCATAGATTTCTTGGCAATACATCAAGAATCAAATATTGATTGGCTAGTAGATGCGAGTGATGTGATTAATTTTACTATTGCTAATCGCCCAATTGAGTTGGGCGGCTGGATGGGTAAAGAACCCGGAGATATCACGCCGAGATTTGAATTTACGGAAGAAAGAGTATGAGCCAAATCACTGTAACATCTCCGCTTTTACCGGACTTGCAGGAGTATAACCAACTCCTCCAAGACATTTGGTCACGCAAGTGGATAACCAATAACGGGCATTACCACCAAGAACTCGAGAAGGAACTCGCCCAATACCTTGGGGTGGGGTATATATCCCTCTTTACCAATGGTACGCTTCCGCTGATTACCGCCCTCCAGGCACTCGGCATTCGTGAAGGCGAGGTAATAACCACTCCCTATAGTTTCGTAGCCACCACGCACTCGATTTGGTGGAACGGACTGAAGCCCGTCTTTGTGGATGTCGATCCCGATACGGGAAATATCGACCCTGATAAGATTGAGGCTGCGATTACGGATAAGACGGTCGCCATCATGCCGGTGCATGTCTATGGCTGCCCGTGCGATGTGGAACGCATTGATGAGATTGCTAAAAAGCATAATCTTAAAGTGATTTACGATGCCGCACACGCCTTTGGTGTAAAAATCACCAATCACAAATCACCAATCACAAATAACAAGGGTGGAGGGCTAGTGTCCGTTCTTTCCTACGGCGATTTATCGACTCTTAGTTTCCACGCCACGAAGGTGTATAACACGATTGAGGGAGGTGCCATGGTGATGCATAGCGCAGAGATGAAGCGCTATATCGACGAACTGAAGAACTTCGGCTTTGAGGATGAGACGGTTGTCTTAGCACCGGGTATCAATAGTAAGATGGACGAGATGCGTGCAGCCTATGGCTTGCTGAACCTCAAACAAGTGGATTGGGCCATCGAGCAACGCAAATACGTTGCCAAGCGATATGTGGAGGCGCTGGAAGGTGTAAAGGGAATCAAAATGTTCCCGTATATAAAAGAACAAGTAGCAGCCCCCTCCAACTCCCCCAAAGGGGGAGTGATTGGATGGCGATGGAACTTTGCATACTTTCCTATCTTAGTTGATGAATCCTTCCCCCTTTGGGGGAATACGAAGGGGGCTGGTTCGTTATCTGTCCGTGATGCGTTATACGAAAAGATGAAGTCCCAAGGTGTAATGGGTCGCCGCTATTTCTATCCGTTGATAACGGAGTTAGAGCCCTATAAACACTTAATCTCCGTCCCCTTTTGGGAAGGACGGGAAGGGGCTGATTTGTTACCCATTGCCCGTCGCTTGGCGGAGCAAGTGATTTGCCTCCCCATGCACCCGTATTTATCGGACGACGATATTAATCGCGTCCTCAATTGCTTATTGATAATTGATAATTATGACAAAGCGAGATGAAATATTAGATAAATGCGTGGCGACATAAATTAGGAATAGCACAAAAGGAAGCCATTGAAACTCAATATTGGTTGCGAGTGTTGTATGGTTCGGATCTGATAGATAAAGACAAATATGAGATTTTATTTGCTGATTTAAATGAGTTAATGCGCATAATAACAGCAAGTATAAAGACTGTGAAAAATCAAATAATCAATAATCAATCAACAATTTTTTTGATGAGCGAAGCGAAGAAAAAAATAATGCTCTTGGGTGGTATCCGCTACCTGCTGCCGGTGATAGAGGCAGCACATAAGCATGGGTACTATGTCATTACGGCGGATTATCTGCCGGATAACATCGCCCATAAGTATTCGGACGAGTATGTCAATGTGAGCATTATTGATAAAGAAGCCGTACTCAAAGTTGCACAGGAGAAACAGATAGATGGCATTATGTCCTTTGGTGTAGATCCCGGTGTAGTGACAGCGGCGTATGTGGCGGAGAAGATGGAATTACCCAATGTCGGTCCCTACGAATCGGTGGAGATTCTGCAAAACAAGGATAAGTTCCGCGCTTTTTTGGCAGAGCATCATTTCAACGTCCCCAAGGCGCAAGGCTTTGACAATATAGGCGATGCCCTACATTGTGATTGGATAATACAATCTCTGTCCCCCTTGGGGAAAGATGGAAAGGGGCTTGTTCCTCTTATCGTCAAACCCACCGACTCCGCCGGCAGCAAAGGCGTCACTCGTGTAGATAGTTTAGCCGAATACGAACCCGCGCTTAAACATGCTTTTGAGTGCTCACATAGTCATCACGTGATTGTGGAGCAGTTTATTGAGAAGGAAGGGTGCAGTAGTGATACGGATAGTTTCTTATTGAATGGTAAATGGGCCTTTGTATCCTTCAATGCGCAACGCTTTGATGCCTCGGCTGCCAATCCTTATGCGCCGGCAGCCTTTACGTGGCCATCTACTTTCCCTGAATATGAAGAAGACTTAACGAATGAACTCCAACGCCTTGTTTCGCTTTTGCACATGCAGACAGGTGTCTATAATATTGAGACACGAATCGGAACGGATGGCAAGCCTTATATTATGGAGTGTACTCCTCGCGGTGGCGGCAATCGTTTGTGTGAGATGTTGCGTTATGCCGCAGGTGTGGATATGATTGATGCTATGGTGCAATATGCAGTAGGATTAGCCCCCTCCGACTCCCCCAAAAGGGGAGAAATGGATTCTAACTCCGTCCCCTTTGGGGAAGGTTGGGAAGGGGCTCAAGCTCACTACACCGGTCATTGGGCAGAAGTAATCTTGCACGCAGATAAGGATGGCGTCTTTGATAGTTTAGAGATTGCGAACACTTTGCCTGCCGAAGTGGTAGAACGCGACTTGTGGGTACAAAAAGGAGATAGGGTAGAGGCCTTTAATGGCGCGAATAACGCAATTGGAACTTTAGTGCTCCGCTTTGCAGATAAAGAACAAATGGAATATGCCGTCACTCACCAAAGTGAATGGCTGAAAGTAGTAGTAAAATGAATAAAGAAATAGGTGGATATTTTAGCAAGGAAGCGGTTCTTGGAGAGTCAATTCGCCCAAGCGCATTAAGCGGCACGATATTGGTCAATACCGGTCGCAATGCATTGAAGTATATTTTACGCTCTTTGCCGAAGGTGGATAAGGTTTATCTTTCTTATTATACTTGCGATGTACTTCTGCAGCCGTTAAATAAATTAGGAATCCACTATCAATTTTATCATATCAACGAACAGTTAGAGCTGGCGCAACCAATAATATTAAAGGAGAACGAATATATTGTCATCAATAACTATTTTGGTTTGCAAAATCAGTATATCCAACGGATGGCGGAGCATTATGGAGAATATCTCATTGTGGATAATTCGCAAGCCTTCTATGCGCCAACATTACCAGGCATAAAAGCTTTTTATAGTACTCGTAAGTTTGTGGGTGTTTCAGATGGAGGATGTGTTTGGGCTGGCGAACCTCGAGAAACAAGTTTCTCGGGCATAACTGAGATAGATAGAATGGAGACTCGTAGTGAATATTTGCAAATCAGGGTGCGAAAAGGGGCTGAAGCGGGTTATGCGGCTTTTAGAGAAGCAGAAAAATCATTAGATAATCAGGCAACCAAGGTAATGTCTGCAGAAACAAGGATGGCTTTAGGAAAGATAGACTTTGAGACCATCTATAAACGTAGGATTGATAATCTTTATCAATTAGCGATGGCACTAAAGGATAGTAATAAGTTGCAACTTCCTTTATTGTTGAATCGTGACGATGTCCCAATGGCCTATCCTTATTGGACCGATGATGCCTCTCTGCGTCAACGATTGATAGATAATCACATTTATGTCGCTCAATATTGGCCGAATGTGTTGGATTGGTGCCAGCAGGGTGATTTAGAATATGAATTAGCGAACAATCTTATTCCTCTCCCCATCGATCAACGCTATGGCGAGGTAGAAATGAAGAAAATAATTAAACTTATTTGCACAAGTCAAAAATAATTTGTAACTTTGCACGAAATTATGACCCCAACCGTAATCTTTAGAGACTTTGAAGAGCGAGATGTCGATTTTACTATCTCCCCTCTCCCCATTGACTAACGCTATAGCGAGGAAGAAATGAAAATGTAATGTTATAGGGTGTCATGGCGGCTTAATATCATTTTACAAACTTATAAATCTATCTATTATATGAAGATTGTTAACAGAGACGAAAAAATTAAATTCCTTCATGACATAGCAAATGAAGAAGAAATTCATAGTTTGTTGGAAGAAATACTACCTTCAATTGGATTTAAGGATGTTCAAATAACTCATGAAAAGGGTAATGCGCCTGAAAATGGGAAAGATGTAGTATGCTCTTTATATGACCAAATTGAGGAAAAGAAGGATTGGTATGCGTTTGTCGTAAAAAAAGGAAAAATAACGGGTACTTCTTGGCAAATCTGTGACATAGAATCACAAATTAAGGACTGTTTTAAGTACGAATATAAGTCCTTAAGGACTATAGGAGAACGCGTTAAAATTAACAAGGTAAAGGTTGTTACTAATATGTCTTTTTCCAACGGCGCACAACAAAAGATACTTCAAAATAGTGATATCGATAAAGCAAATGTAGATTTTTGGGATGACGAGAAACTTATATCTTTGATAGATAAAAAATGCCCCAGATTTTGGCAAAGTGGTTCGTCTCAATATAAAGAGTATGTAGATGTTTTTATAAACACGATAGATAAAGATAATTTTTCGAAGAAATTAGGACTTTCCGATGCGAAGATTAAAAAATTGGTTAATCTATTTATAGAACCGATTCTTTTAGAAAAAGGAATAGATGAGAGTGGTCAAGTTGTTTACAAACAAAAGAAGATAGATGCAGTTTTGCAAAGTGATAGCAGCGTTTTTATTATAGGAGAGTCTGGATGTGGCAAAAGCACATTATTTCGGCAGTTGTCAAAACAAGTCATAGAACAAAATAGTTTGCGAAATGATTATGAATTGTATCCTATAATCATCTCATTTAACCAAATTAAGCAGAACAATTTTTCAATAGAGCAAACTATTAAGCAATACTTTCTTGGAGAACAATATCAAAAAATAAATATTGATACTGATTTGATTCTTAAAAATGGTAATTGTGTAATATTTATTGATGCATTGGATGAAATAGCTTCTAATAAAGACAAGGAAAAAGCTTTTGATAGTTTAGAGAGATTTTCTGCTCTTTATCCATCTATTAAACTTATTTGTACATCTAGACCTAGTGATTTTCTATATCAATGTTGTTCGGATAAAGGATTCCGTTCCTTTGAAATTGATAGAATTAATAGAAGACAAATAGCTCAATATATTCATGCGTATTTTGGCGAAAATGAAGTTTTATCAAAACGGCTAATTAAGTCTTTACGTGATTCGGGCTTGCTAGATAAATTACCTGCGACTCCTATGACGTTGGCATTAGTAACAATCATTTTTGATGAACAACAAATAGAGATTCCATCCACTATTACAGATTTATATGGATTGTTTGTTGATTTACTTCTAAAGAAATTTGAATTTAGAAGCACTAAAGATATCGTCGAGAAGAATATAAAACATCGTATACTAGCAAATCTAGCAAAAGAAATGCATTTGAGGAAGTTAACATCTGTTCAGGTCGATGATGCCAAGAAGTTTATTTGTTCTTATCTCCAAGAACGTGGCATATATGATGTTAGCGTCGAAGATCTTTTGGAAGATATTATTTCTAATAGTGGATTATTAATCTATTCTGAACGCCAAGAATTGCAATTTAAGCATCTTTCTTTTCAGGAATATTTTACGGCTTACGAATACTTTCATCATCGTCCAGAGGAACGTACCAAATTTGTAGATAATTTTCATAAACTTTGGTGGCAAAATGTAGCAATCTTTTATGCAGGGTTTACAAAAGATTCCCCATCATTATTAACAGAAATTTTAGATAAGGCAAAAAATAATCACGAGATTCTTCCTAAATTTAATATAATGACTGGGCTTGGAAGGTTGATGCAGTCTTTGTATAGTACTCCTCAAAAGGATAGAATAGGAGGACTTGAGGTGACAACGCAGCTATCGAAAGATATTGTTGTTGAACTCATTAATACTTCGGATGAGAAATTCTCAATATTTAAGAAATACTCTCGATATGCCATATATCAGATGCTCTTGGCGTCTTTTGAGATGAGCCATCATTCAATTACATTGCAGGAACCATTTCGTGAGTTATTTCGTAAGAGTATAGATGCTATTAATTTTGGTGAAAGTTCATTTGAAAACATATATCCAATATTTCTTCAAGTGGCTGCGATGGGTAATAGTTCATTCATGAATTACGCACCATATCAACAACTGTTAGAAAAAACTAATGCAGATGATTTATCTCTTATTGCTTTAGAGGAGATGTGGTTCCGCATAAACTATAAGGAAATCTCTAAAGAAACTAGAACGGACGAAATTATGTGGGTCAAAAAGAAGTTAGAGAAACAGATGGCTCAATTGGGACATATATCACATATTGTTAATAAACCATTGAATATTCAATAATCAGTTGTTACATTATGTGGAAAATGCGATTGAGATGTTTACGTATAGAATACTTTTTGTGAATAGAAAAGCATTTTAGTAATTATAACATAGAATAATAGTAAGATACTTCTCTTTTTTTCTATCAACTGACGCTATAACGAGAATAAGATAATACAAATCATGGAAGCTTCCTTATATGAAAGAGATGGCCATCCGGTTGCTTATATATCAGATGATGGCGAAAATACAATTTATACGTGGGATGGACATGCGGTATGTTACATCATAGATGACAAAATTTTCGGTTGGAGAGGTCATCATATTGGTTGGTATATACAAGGTATTATATACGACATTTATGGGAAACGCGTTGGTTATACCAAACAAACCTGTCCAAGAGTGACATTTATTGCTCCAATTAAGAGTATAAAATATATAAAGTATGTCAAATATGTTAGATATGTACCCTATGTGCGTCCTATTCTCAAATCCACAAATGCTGACATATCTTTGATTGAGTTTATTAGACAAGATGCAATATAGATAGAAAATGCAGAAAATAATTAAAATTATTTGCACAAGTCAAAAATAATTTGTAACTTTGCAAGCAAAATCAATAATAAAATTTTAAAGAATGTTGTATGTATTTAAAGAAATTGAAAATACGAAACTTTAGATGTTTCAAAAATTATGAGGTAGAATTTGCTCCTCATGTAACAGTGCTATTTGGTAAAAATGGCACCGGTAAAACTACATTAATACACGCCATACACAAGGCGTTGAGTTTTTTGATGTATTCTGAGCGCATAAAAGATCGTAATGAGAAGACTGGAAGGAAAGAGGTTGTAGATAAGCATACCATAGTAAAAGGCAATCCGTATCTTAGACCTGAGGGGTTTGCTAAACAAGGTGATTTAAATAATACAATAGACCCTTTTATAGAAATTGAAGCGGTGGCGAGTCTTTCGTTATCGGAGAATAATTATGATCTTCAGATAGGTTGGAAGATGAGTGCTTATTCAGATAAACTTAGATTGCGAGAAGGAGAGTTTATTGATGCATTCCGTAAATTTTATGACTGGCATAGGCGCACTAATAACCTGCCTGTTTTGGCATATCTTTCTGATTCTTTCCCTCACAAGGAAGACACCCATCATATTAGGTTGAAAAAGAAAATATCTGATTATCGAAATTTTGGATATTACAATTGGAATAGTGATTTTGGCAATACACAAGAATGGGTGGATCGCCTCGAAAGAGCATTGCGTGAAGTTGACCGTATTGAAAGAAAGGTGAAAACGATGCGTGACTTACAAGGAAGTACAACTGATGGAGTGAATATGGAACTTGCAAAGATGAACCAATATAAACAAGAAATTGAGGCTATCCAGAGCGTTTTTCAGCGTTTTTCGCGTCAGTTGTTGGTGGGTAAAAATTATTTAGAAGTTGCGTCGCTTGGTCTTCATGTTGATGATGATAGGTTGTGCATAAACACAACGGATGCGCGACAAGTTAAATTTCGTTATCTTCCTGCCGGTTATTACCGTTTATTTGGTATGGTGCTTGATATTGCATATCGTTCCTATATCTTGAGTGAGGGAAGAACTTGTGATTCAAATGGTCTTGTTATTATTGATGAAGTTGATTTGCATTTGCATCCTGAGTTGGAGAAAGTTGTTTTAGCGCGTTTGGCGGAAACGTTCTCCCATATGCAATTAATCGTCTCAACCCACTCTCCATTGGTCCTTTCAGGATTAAACACTTCTATAGGTGAAAATAGAGTATTGCATTTATCACTAGATAAGAATCGCCCCATTCTATGTCCTGATGTATATGGGTTAGATTATAATTCAGTTGTGCAAGAGATTATGGCTGTTGGAGCAAGTGATCCTGAGTTACAACGTATGATTGATCGTTGTGCATATTTATATTCTTGCGGATATCAAGCAGAGGGAGATGCGCTGAAGGCTGAAATAAATGATTTACATCAGTTAACAGATAAGGAAGTGCAACGTCGTATAATGGCTTCTATAGAGGAATTGAAGTAATGAGATATATTGATAAAAATATAGATGCTCTTGCAGGTAATCAGATTACAAAAGATTATCTTGATTCTTATTGCAGAAATGCGATTGGACACTATGATGGTATTCAATATAGTACTTCTCATCCGCATTCAACTCCTACTTTTTGTAATAGTGGAACACCTACATTCTATAGCAGAATGATGTCTGTTTTGTTACATACTCAAAGCAATTTATGTTGCTATTGTCTTAGGAGAATAAAACAAAATTCTTTGCAAAACGACACAAAAGCCTCATTGGAACATATTGTCCCTCAGACTTTTACTGCTGCAAACCAAGCAGATTTTGATCGCTATCAAGCAGCCTCACCATTTTTAAGTAATGTTCAGTTAACGGATGTTTTTGAACATCAATCGGGGGCACAAACATTGCCTCCTTATCCTCATAAAGTTGCTTATGATAATATGGTTGCTTCGTGTAATGGAACCTTTCCTGATTGTCGGGATATCGGCCCAGATTCTCAGGTGTGTTGTAATCATGGTAGAGGTACAAAATCTGCTATGCCGATTTATTTCTGGAGAGATATTGAACAATTGATTGATTATACTAAAGATGGTGGCATTTTTGTGAAAGCAGGTGCCCTCAATCATGATGTTATTGAAGAAGTAATACTTAATGCAAAGTTAGATTATTGTGCATTAAAGGATATCCGACGTGTATGGTATGAATTGAGTGCCTGCGATGATTTAAATACTATAAGACAGTGTGATACTGAAAATAAACGAGATAGATTATTGACCAAATATTTCTCTGTTGATATTGCATTAAGCAACCCCCGAAAATCTCATGAGTTGACCGAAAAATTTAAGAAGCAGGAATATTGGGAAACGCTTATGTTATATGATGCGTTTTACAATATTATGCGCAAGAAATATCATCCAATTAACCCCCACGGCTATGACCCCAACCGTAATCTTTAGAGACCTTGAAGAGCGAGATATAGATTTAGAATATGCGGTTACGCATCAAAAGGAATGGCTGAAAGTAAAATGAAAAAAATAGCAATTATAGGAGCATCTATGGGACAATTACCTCTTTGTTTGAAAGCAAAAGAGATGGGATTGTATGTTATTAGTTTTGCTTGGGAACAAGGTGCAGCATGTAAAGATGTGGTAGATAAATTTTATCCAATTTCAATACTGGAAAAGGATAGAATTGTTGAAATATGCCGTGCTGAACATGTTGATGGTGTCATAAGTAATGCTTCGGATATTACTGCATTAGTTTGTGCTTATGTTGCAGAGCAGTTGTCCCTTAACACTACATCATATTCTGCAATGTTAGACATTGAAAATAAGTACAATGTTCGAGAAAAAACTCAACATATAGATGGGTTATCACATGTTTTTTGTCATCTCTATTCTGAACAAAAACAGCATACATATCCTTGCGTTGTTAAACCTTGTATAGGGTCGGCAAAAAAAGGAGTTTCTTTTGTGAATAATGAGGATGAATTAGCCCATGCTATTCAATACGCAGGAGATGGAGATGTGTTGATTGAACAATATATTGCAGGACGTGAAATCAGTGTTGAATCCATATCATATAAGGGGAAGCATTATGTTGTGCAGGTTACAGATAAGGAGAGTAGTGGAGTTCCTCATTTTGTAGAACTTGCTCATCATCAACCAGCTGATTTATCAAGAGATGTACGTAGAAAAATAGAAATTGTTGTACCACAAATTTTGAATAAAGTTGGCTTCTCTGATGGGGCGACACATATAGAAATGAAGATAGATAATCATAATAATTTGTATTTAATTGAAATTAATCCAAGAGGGGGGGGGGATAAAATATCGTCTCATTTGGTTAAATTAAGTACAGGATATGATTATTTGAAAGGAATAATCCAAATTGCAATCGGAGAATTTCTTCCTCCTCAAATGTTGTTATCGAAATTTTCAGGAATATACTTTTTATGTGCGCAGACAATAGAAAGAAAAGCATATTTTGATTCAACGGAAACATATCCGTGGCTAGTTAAAATGGAATATGTTCCTTCAAAATTAGTAGAAGAAGCCACTGGAAATTATAACAGAAGTGGATATATAATCTATCAAAGTGACAAGAAAATTAATTTATAAATAGGAGTATTTATGGAAGGAATTAAGTACACAGAAATCATGGGGCCGAATGTTCTTGATAAATTGAAGTATTGTGGCAAAAATGTTCGAATCTTTCAATTGGCTAAAATTATTAACCCACAATATGCCCAGATAGATGATAATTGTGTGATTGCGGACTTTGTTTTTATTGATGCCGAACCATCTCTTAAGATTGGGAAGTATTGTAATATTGCATGGCATTGTGTGATAGAAGGTAAGGCCAATATCGAAATTGGAGATCGAGTGTTCTTAGGACCGGGAAGCAAACTCCTTAGTTCAACTTATGAATTTGATGGATATTATGCCAGTGAACACCTTCCTGAAGGCTCTCAAGAAATTAGATATGGTGATATAACGATATGTGATGATGCTTATATAGGTGCAGGCACGATTGTCCTTCCTGGGGTAAAGATTGGAGAAGGTGCTATCGTTGGTGCGAATTCATTGGTAGATCACAATCTAAAGCCTTGGGGAATATACTTCGGAAATCCTGTCAAACGAGTTGGAACTCGTGAGCAACCAACAAAGGACAAAAAAAAGATAATAGAAGCAATTGATTGGACGAAGCACTTTTGATATGAAGCCGATAATAATTACATCTGTTAATAAACTTAAGGATATGGAAGGTCAAATTATTGGCACTTCTGATTGGCTGACCATAACTCAAGAAATGATAAATGAATTCGCTGATGTTACATCAGATAATCAGTGGATTCATGTAGATACTATTCGTGCGCAACAAGAAAGTCCGTATAAAACAACCATTGCGCATGGGTATCTGATTTTGTCTTTTGTTCCGTACTTGTTGTCTCAGATATATGAGATTGAGGGCCTGAAACAGAGTGTAAACTGCGGTATTAAGAGTTTTTTGTTTACGAATGCAGTAAGGGTAAATAGTAAAGTAAGATTGACTGCTACGTTTACTAAAGTGCAAAAGATTGAAAGTCTATGTAAAACAGAAATACGTTGCATAATGGAGATAAAAGATGAATTAATGCCTGCTTTTGAAGGGACAATAATTGTATTATACTATTTTGATAACTAAAAAGTACAGTATTATGGATATTAATGAATTTATTACTGCATTTGCAGATCAACTGGATGAAACAACAGCACAAGAGCTGACGTCAGAAACAAATTTTCGTGAATTGGATGATTGGTCATCTATGGCTGCGTTGTCTGTGATAGCAATGATTGATGATGAATTTAACATTCAAATCAAGGCTGATGAGATGAGAAAAACCTCTCATATTCAAGAGTTATTTGATCTAGTTCAATCTAAAAAATCGATAGATGAATAATCCGTTTTCTCTTATGGGACGAACAATACTAGTTACAGGTGCTAGTTCTGGTATTGGTAGGGCGACGGCTATTGAGTGTTCGAAGCTTGGTGCTGCGGTTGTCATTACTGGTCGTAATAGACTTCGTTTGCAAGATACATTTGATTTGTTATTAGGTACTGGTCATATGATTATAGAGGCGGATCTATCTAAAGCGGAGGATTTATCTAATTTAGTAGAGTTGTGTCCGCAAATAAATGGACTAGTAAATAATGCAGGCATTACTTACACGGTCCCAACTCAATTTATTACACGAGAGAAACTATCTACAATAATGGAAATAAATACTATATCTCCAATATTATTGATGCAAGGTCTCTTGAAGAAGAAAAAGTTAATTAGTAACTCTTCTATTGTGTTTACATCATCAGTATCAGGTCCCTATAATGCGATTTGTGGAAATGCAATGTATTCGACATCAAAAGCAGCATTAAACGGATTTGTAAAAAATGCAGCGTTGGATCTTGCTAGTAAAAAGATTCGTGTGAATGCCGTTTGTCCAGGAATGATTAATACACATATCCTTGACGATGGCGCAATATCAAACGAAATGCTGCAAAAAGAGATGGATAAGTATCCTTTAAAAAGGTTTGGTACACCAGAAGAGGTCGCGTATGCTATTATCTACTTGCTTAGTAATGCTTCGTCATTTACTACAGGGGCAAGTCTTGTTGTTGATGGCGGATTTACAATTGCTTAGTATATATTCAATAGTTCGTTAAAAATTTGACTTTATAATAGTGCTAGGCGGCAGCTTTAAGTCCGTATAGCAAGAGATCTTTGAAATAGTGTTCTTTTAGCCCTTGATTTTTATGCAAGTTCGGTGCATTGCCGAACATTGATAAAA
>JAZLHD010000190.1:0-2184 GCA_045616645.1 Paludibacteraceae bacterium | reverse complement strand
AAACAAGTCGAAGTCCGAATGGTAAACGTAACTCCAAAGCAGTAAACCAAGAGGTTGTGAAGTCAGCAGGTTAGTGCCTTACCCCGAGAGGCCCACCCAGCGTAGAAATACGTGCGAAAAAAGCTTATGGGTGGGAGTCAGCTGAGTCCATAGTAGGTGACTCACCATCACTGAAGGGGCTAATGTATATATAGTGCAAATCGCTGTAAGCAATGCATGCGTAATCCGAAAGGAGATAAAGCCAACGAGTAGGAATCGTAATCCTACTGGGCTAGAAGTTACTGGGAATGTCACATGTATATTTACAAGCAGAAAGATGAGCAGCAAGTGAAATTAATTGAAGAGATTGTAAAAGAAGAGAATCTTCGGGAAGCCTGGAGGTCAGTCAAGGGAAATCATGGTGCAGCCGGCATTGATAAAATGACGACTGAAGAACTTGACCTGTATTTGCCTACCCATTGGGAAGAGATTATCACATCCCTACAGGAAAAGCGATACAAACCTTCACCCGTAAGGCGAGTGTACATTCCTAAGTCAAATGGGAAACAAAGACCACTAGGAATACCTGTCGTAGTAGATCGAGTAGTACAACAAGCAGTAGCACAAGTGCTCAGTAAAGTGTACGAACCGATATTTAGTGACAATAGTTATGGATTTAGGCCTAGACGTAGTTGTCATACGGCAATGCGGAAGGTGCTTGAGTACCTTAATGAAGGGTATGAATGGGTCATAGATTTTGACATAGAGAAGTACTTCGACACAGTCAATCATGATAAATTAATTTCAATCCTACGAGAGCAGGTCAATGACTCTGCTACACTACACCTCATTCGCTCCTTTCTACAAGCCGGAGTAATGGAAGAGGGATTGGTTCATACAACCGACCAAGGGGTACCCCAGGGAGGTCCGGTATCACCGGTCCTATCGAACATCTATCTTGACAAGTTGGATAAGGAACTTGAAAGTAGAGGACTAAGATTTGTCCGTTATGCGGATGACTTTGTTGTCTTCGTTAGAAGTGAAATGGCAGCGAATAGGGTAATGGCATCAATAGGCAATTGGTTAGAAAGGAAACTTAGACTTAAGGTCAGTGCAACCAAAACCAAAGTGGTAAAACCAACAAAGAGTAATTTTCTAGGATTTACATTTTGGAAGGGACAGAAAGGTTGGGAATGCAAACCGACAGACAAGGCGAAAAAGAACCTAGAGACAAAAACGAAAGAAATACTTTTACGTAAGACTGCGTCTGCGCAGCCATTGTATCTAGTCTTCACAAAACTAAATCAACTCATTAGAGGATGGGTTAATTACTACCATATAGGGAGTATGAAATACTACCTCAAAGAGCAATTTGGGCCTTGGATGCGTCATAAATTGAGGGTTGTAATCGTCAAACAATGGAAGAAACGAAATACAATCTATCAAAATCTGCTAACCTTAAAGAGGATGCTTAAGAGCAATCTTAGTGATAACCTCATATATAATGCAGCAATGACAAGGTTAGGCTTATACCGACAATGTGCTGGTCAAGTCTTTGGATTTTTACTTAGCCCAAAGGTGCTTGCTATGCCAAAAGTGAATAGGACTGATAAAAGCAAAAGTCGACCTGGCTTAGTCGACCCCCTTGCTTTATATCAAAGTTTGCATACTCCTATATGTATGTAGCGCCGTATACGAGACCCGTACGTACGGTGCAATGAGCGGCGCTAGGGGAGAAATCCCCTACGTCTACTCTATTTTGCCTCGTTAAATCTTTTTTTTAGAGCAATTTTCTTGCATTTGAAATATAGCTTTCGGTAGGCTTTCTGACCATAATTTGAAAACTCGCCCTCCTTCATGCATGCTTATTATATGGTATGAGATTATTGGTATACAGATAATCGCCAATATCTAATTGACAATTGGGAATTTGCGCATTTTTATAGAACAGATTATCTGGTAGCTCTTTATATGGAAAGGACGGGTAGTCGTTGCGCAGATGATTCCTATGGGGAATGTGAACTCTTGTTGACGATCGTTGACGACGCTTCCAATCCTGTTATTTTTGCAGAAATAGATGCTTTTGATACCCTCTACAAGACGTAAATTGTCCGTCGGCTTATGCTTGAAATTGTGTACTTTATATAGTAGCGCCGCACACGAGATTAGTACGTATGCGGCGCTATGAGTAAGTCTATTCTATTT
>JAZLHD010000189.1:0-28433 GCA_045616645.1 Paludibacteraceae bacterium | reverse complement strand
AGCGCAAACTGCAAATAACCCCGCCTATGATGACCGATATCGATCGGCGATGCAATTAAATATAAAATAACAATAACCCAAAATGCCTATGGTATAAGACAAGCAAGAAATTTGCACAATAGATAATATAGCGTTATCTTTGTTTCACACTATTCTAAAATCGCCAATTTTTAGCCGTAGTGAAGTAAAGTTCAACGCTCACTCAGTTCGAGTGGGCTTTACTTTATCCAACGGCAAGGTGTTTGGCGATACCAAGAATAGTGGATTAAAAAGTTTAGTCCACTTTTTTGTGCCTTAGTAAATAACGGACTGCAAATAATTACGGAGTATGCCGAAAATCCAATAAAGAGTAGGCAAATTACAAGTTGCGCCCGGCACGGATTAGGGTTAGATGTATGAAAAAATATTTATTAATAGCAATTGTTACTTTTACATTGGGTTTGTTTTTTATTAGTTGTAATGAAAATGGTCCTTCATCGTCTGTCGCAGGGACATATGTAGATAATAATTCAACATTGCAATTAAAAGCGAATAAGGTTTTTCACTATGAAAGCAGAACTGATTATAACAAAGGAGGCTATCATCAAGTTATTGGCACGGGTACATATTCTGTTAGTGGTAATATTATCACGTGTTCAGGAACGTGGACTTCAATCAATACGAAATATATAGAAGATAACGAGGTTAAAGAAGGGTCTCGCACGTATGAATATCATGGTTCATATTTGATATACAATAATGGATTTGCTGATTATAGATACGAAAAAAAATAATCTTTTTTGACATTAATATGTTCAAAAAGAGGGTGTGTCAAAACTCAAAAAAAGCACTTTACGAGACTGATTTATTCGGACTATAGGTTGAGAACGTTTCCGAATATTCAATTCTCAGAGGCTTAAATTTTGTTTTGACACACCCTCTTTTGTATTTTCCCTTTTGCAACTTTTAGTAATTCAGTCCAAAAGCCCAAAGAGGGATGACATTGGAGTAACCAAAGCGAACAATAATATGCACTAAAAAAATGCAGAATCCAACAAATTCTGCATTTTTTTGACGCATCAATATCTACCTTTTAGCCATTCGCCAAAGAAATAGTCATAGACACGGTAAGAACCATTTTCTTGGGTGATTAGGTCTTCTTCCAATAGTCCCTTTACAGCAGCTTGCACCGAACTGGGTGAAGGTCGCAGAAATATTCAGGTCCCACATATCTTCCTACTACAAAGGGATTTTCAAGGTATGGAATCATAGTTATTGTGTTTATAATTATTGTATTTATAATAATTTTGTGCAAAGGTAGTGAAAATAAATGAATTGTGCAAATTTATTTGCATATTTCAAAAAAAAACACTAAAAATTTGTGTATGTCATTTATTTTTACTAATTTTGCAGCCAGTTTTACGGTGTGACGAAACCAAATAGTTATGTAGAAGTCGCAAAGAAATAAACAATAAGAAATAAGAATATGAATTTACTTTGTCTTTTATTTATTTATTTTGTCCAGTTTACGGACAAACAGGGCAGTCAGCCCATTGAGTTTAGTGAACGCGCTATTGAACAGCGCAAGTTATGGAACATCGAGACGGATAGTCTTGACTATGAGGTGAGTCCTATCTATCTCGACAGTATCCGTCAGTTAGGTGCAAAAGTGATGCACTATTCCCGTTGGATGAATGGTGCCACCGTACAAATTGACGAATCTACCGACACAAAAAGCAAACTGCAAGCGTGCTCGTTTGTGGATTCGGTGTATCTGACGAGGGATAATACGAAAGAAGTCGCCAACAAGTGGGACGAGATTCTGACGAATCCGCTCTTTGCACCACAAGCGAACCGAGACATCATGCAGTATTCGGATACCCAGTTGAATGTGTATAACCTATTAGCCTTGCACGAGAAAGGATATATCGGTCAAGGAATACAGATGGCGGTTATTGATGGTGGGTTCACTAACGCCAACACACTGCATGTTTTTGATAGCGTTCGTTCACGCATCCTTGGCACGTACGATTTTACCGATGACACCGATGATTTTTACGGTCCTACCGGAGGTCATGGTAGTATGTGCTTCAGTCTTATTGGAGGTTACACGGAGGGTTATGAAGGCTCAGCTTTGGGTGCAGAGTACTATCTCATGCGCAGTGAGGAATATGCAACGGAAAGTCCTAAAGAGATTGATAACTTAGTAGTAGCCTTTGAGAAAGCAGATAGTTTAGGTATCAATGTGCTTTCTATCTCGTTGGGGTATGCCTTGTTTGATAATCCCGATCTCAACCTCACCTATGCACAGATGAACGGACGCACCACGCGCGTTTCGCGTGCCGCTACTATTGCTGCTAAAAAAGGAATCCTCGTCTGCAATGCCGCCGGCAACGAAGGTAACAAAGATTGGAAATATATCACCTCCCCCGCTGATGCCGATAGCATCCTTACGGTAGGTGCTGTAGGAGTGGATAGTGCCATGGCTACATTCTCCAGTTTTGGTCCAAGTGCAGACGGACGCGTCAAACCCGAAGTCTGTGCTGTAGGCCGCCAATCGGTTATTATCAATCCCGAGACGGATGTCTTGAGAAAAGGTAATGGAACCTCTTTTGCTTGTCCGTTATTAGCAGGACTGGCAGCCTGCGTATGGTCGGCTCATCCGCAAGAGACAGCCATGCAGATACGTCAACGCATCATCGACTCCGCTCATAAGAAAGATACACCCGATGAACGCTATGGGTACGGTATCCCCGATGCATTGAAAGCAGCAGGGTATCCAACACCGACAGAGTTGAGAGACGGAGAGGTGCACAATGCACAATGCACAATGCACAATGCGGCAAGAAAAGTTATGCTTGAAGATGGGCAGATGGTTGTCGTGGTGAATGGGAAGAAATATGGAATCATAGGAAATCTTAGGGAGAACTAGGGAGCATAAAAAAAGGGTAAGCTTACTATATCGCACCGCTACAACCTCCTACCCTTGCTTCGGTCAAGACCTGGGGGAATTCAGAGGGAGCTGGTCGTATAGGACTTACCCTAAGAGAGCCAATTATCAATTGGGACTGCAAAGGTACAACATTTTTTTGATATATACAAATAAATTTTGCATTTTTTACAATAAACACGTTATTTTGGTAGAAAAATTTATTCAAAATAGGATTTTACAGGAGCTTCCTTTCACTCCCAACGAAGATCAAGCCACCCTATTGGAGCTATTAGGGCAGTTTGTTCTCAACCCCTCAGAGAATAAAGTTTTTCTGCTACGAGGTTATGCAGGAACGGGCAAAACGAGTGTAGTTTCTGCGTTAGTTCGCGCACTGGATAAGTTGCATTTGCATTGTGTTTTACTCGCTCCCACAGGCAGAGCAGCTAAGGTTTTATCACACTATTCGGGCTTTCCCGCTTTCACAATTCATAAATATATCTATCGCCAAGAGAGGATGGATATAGAGAGTTTTGGCTTAGCAGAAAACAAAGCCACTAACACCTTATTTATTGTCGATGAATCCTCGATGATTGCCACCCAAACCGACCAATCGACGTTCGGAACAGGTAACCTCTTAGACGACCTTATTCATTTTGTTTATAATGGTCACCATTGCTCCATTCTCTTCGTGGGAGACGATGCTCAGTTACCTCCTGTTGGTCAGACCGAATCACTCGCACTACAAGCGGCATCGTTAGCGAGTTTTGGGTTAGAGGTGACTTCGGCTACGTTGTCCCAAGTGGCAAGACAAGCTTTAGATTCTGAGATCTTGGTAAATGCGACGCGCATTAGGCACTCTTTGGCCACCGACAGGCAGATAGTCCCCATCACAGAAGGGGCTGATATACACTATTTTACCGGAGACAGATTGGTCGAATTATTAGAAGCTTCCTATCGAGATGTCGGAGTGGAAGAAACTTTGATTTTAACGCGAAGTAACAAACGCACAAACTTGTACAATCAAGGGGTGCGCAATCGTATCTTATGGCGAGAAGAACTCCTGTCAACAGCAGATCGGTTGATGGTGAGCAAAAATAATTATTTTTGGACAGAGCAATATGAAGACCTACCCTTCCTTGCCAATGGAGATATGCTTGAAGTTGTCCGTTTACGCAACGAGCGAGAACTATATGGGTTTCATTTTGTAGATGCTTCCTTACGTGCGTTGGACTACGATTGGGAGATAGATGTTACACTTTGGTTAGACACACTTACCACCGATTCTCCCGAAGCCAACTACCAGTTGCACAAAGACCTTTTTGCTCGCATTGCGGAAGATTATCCGGAAATCCGTTCTCGAAAAGAATTATGGAAAACCATCAAAGCCTCCCCTTACTATAATGCCCTACAAGTTCGTTTTGCCTACGCGGTGACGTGTCACAAAGCACAAGGAGGACAATGGCAGCACGTCTACATAGACCCGGGCAAACCTTTTAACGACACCATGACAGAAGAGGAGCGAAAAGACTACCTAAGATGGTTCTATACGGCACTCACTCGTGCAACTAAGCAAGTTTTTCTGCTGAAATATTAGAAAAACTAAAAAATATTTGCATATCTGCAAAATATTTTGTATCTTTGCGCCCAAATTTGTGATATTATGAACAAATTACACTTTTTGATTAGTTTAAGCATTGTTTTATGCCTTTTTTCCAGTTGCAAGGACAAGATTGATGTGAGCAACATTGATACTCGTTCTGAACTGGATTTGGGGTTGGTCCTTCCTATTGGGTCAGCCCATGCTTCATTTGCAGACCTTATTTCCACAAAGACATTAGGAGACAGTGTATTCATTGATGAGCAAGGCGTACTTACCTATCGACAGAGTTTTCAGTACAAGCTTGATTATCACTCTATTGATTGGAAAGAATACACCTCCGAGGGGAAAGAAGAGATTTTCGATTTTCCGGAAGGTTCGGGTCGCCAGTCGTTAACTATTCCTATCACCCTCACTTTGGACAAAGTGAATAAGGATTTATCCAATGAGCGTTTTGATAGCATCATCTTAGCTCAAGCGCAATTGACTTCCCTGTTCACCAAGTCGGGATTATCCGAGCTGTCTTGGGATTGGATTGAAACCATCACCTTGCATCTTGGAGACCAAGTCTATTCGCCCAAGGGGAAAGATATTACAATCTACACCAAGGGGCAACAGGGTGATTTTGGTCACACCTTCACGGTGGACTTATCCGATTATTCTCTATGTCTGATGAAAGAGAGACACTTGCCCCAAGACGCCACCTTAGACGATTATAATAACAACGTGGTGAAGACTTGGAGTTTTAATGCCACCGTAGTTATTAACATTCCCCAAGGGCAAAGTCTTTCCGAAGGTTCGTTATTATATCATTACGCATTTGCTATCAATGATTTCAAAGCCGTATGGGGATTTTTCCGTGCTTCGAATAAACTGATAGTAAAAGATACAATCGTCATGGCAGAGATGTTAGACCTTTGGAAGAAAATCAAGCAAACGCGCCTACCCTTTGAGCGTCCCTCTATTCATATTGATGTCAACACCTCTGTTTCTGCAACGGTTGAGTTAGCCATCAATGAGATTTTTATGCAATCAAACACAACGGGTGAGAAACAATATGCTTTGTTTAATGGTCAACATCAATATCAGTATCCTTATGATGATTTGATTGGTTTAGACCCTGCAACGATAGGAAAGCGCACCACTTATTCCGCAGTGATTGACAACTCAGAAGAACATGGACGATTAGATACGTGTTTCTCTATTCCTATTGACATTTGTTCCTACGACTTTTGTGTGCGCCCACGTGACGAAGAACATCATCCGCAAATGCGTTTAGTAAAGGACGAAAACCCAATGGACGTAAACCTTACCACGTTCTTCCCCTTCTCTTTTAAGCCCGGTCTACAGTTTTTATTCACAGATACTATTCGTAACATAAACTTCACAGCATTGGCCTTAGATTCGCTATTAGCAAAAGTAGAAGTGATTGAGGAAGTAAAAAAAGCGGACTTGAATTTGTATATTCACATCAACAATGCCATTCCTTTGGATGTAGAAGGTCAGTTCGTTTTCCTTGATGACAAAGGACAAAACCTGCATATTATTGACTCTTCCTTAGTCTTTAAGGCTAACGATACCACCACTTATGTGGTGAATGTGAAAGAGAGTGACTTTGATCGCTTGGCCACCACAAAAAAGATTATCATTGATGTGGCAGGAAACGATAAAACGATGAGAGATAAACCCGAACTATTCCCTCTTCAAATCAAAGGGAACGATGGACTTACCCTCTTCTTTGGGTTTGCCGGAAACATGGATGCTGTATTGAATTTTAACTCGATAAAGAAATGAACACTATGAAAAAATATCTACTCTTTACTTTGAGCATTATTGTTCTTAGTGTTCACGCACAAGAAGTGAGCACACTTTACTTCTTAGAGAATGCTCCCATGCGACATATATTGAACCCCTCGTTCCAACCGGTTTCCAATGGTTATGTCAACCTCACGCCTCTTGGGTACATGAGTTCGTTGGAAGGCAATAACTCGCTCACCCTTTCGGATGTGCTGTTTGTGGCTCCTAATGGCGCTACAGTTACTCCTTTGCACCCCGAATATGGGGATAAACAACGTTTCTTTAACTCGTTAAAAAATCCAACCTCTCTCTATATGAGTAACACCCTCAATATCGTAGGGTTTGGTTTCCGCATCAAAGAGGCGGGATATTTCACGTTTGGTGCAATGCTGAAGTTGGATGGTAACACCCGCATCCCCAAAGACCTCTTTGGTTACTTATTAGACGGAGGTAAAGCGAGTCTCACGACCCCAAGCACACTCAATCTCTCTGCCTTTGGTTCTAACACGCAAGTATATACCGAGATAGCGGGTGGCTATTCGCACAAGATTAACGAAATTTGGACTGTCGGCGGTAAACTGAAGTTCCTCATGGGAACGGCATTTTTAGGCATCAAACATTCCAATTTAAATGTATCCTCTTCCGTGCAGCAAATGGCATTAAGAGGACAGGGAGATGTGTGTGTCGCCGGACCGGTAAACTTCGCAGCTCTACCCAATAATATCAGTTATCAAAACGTGCAGGATATTGATTATTCTACATTATTGTACAATGATAGTCAGTCCATAACGAATGCCATCATGAACTATATCAAACCTTCCGGTTATGGCGCTGCCGTTGATCTTGGCGTCACAGCTAAACCATTGGAACAACTACAAATCAGTGTGGCTGTCAATGACTTAGGTTTCATCTATTGGAATAATGGTGTTAAATACAAAGCCTCTGCTGATACTACTTTCTCGGGAGTAGGTGCGTTGGAATATTCCGATTATGTTTACAATGGGCAATTCCGTACCGATAGCCTCTGGAGCAATGTACAACGTCGTCTTATGCGATTAGGATCGGCTTATCAATTCGGTTCACGCGAGAATCATTTCACCCGAATGGTCACTACCAAACTCAATGTCGGTATTGACGGCCAGTTCTTTAACAACCGCTTAGATGTTGGTGTTCTCAGTAAAACGTTTTTCTACAATGGATATATTTCCGAAGAAGTCACCTTTGGTGTAGCAGGTAAACCATGGCCATGGCTAAACCTCGCCGTCACCTACTCTCTGCTTGAGAATGGTAAATATAGTAACATCGGTGCCGGTCTGAGTTTGATGCCTTACGATGGTATCAACCTTACCTTGGCAATGGACTATATTCCTTTGTATTATGCCCCGTTGAATGGGCAATATATTCTTCCTTCTCGTAGCAAGGGCGTGAACTTCGCACTCGGTTTCAGCATTGTATGGGGTACGAATAAGAAGAAAGAGAAAAAGCCTGAACCTGTATTCGAATATAAACCTATCAAGTTAGAGATGGACAAACCTGTTGTATCGCGTGTTGCTTTGGCAAGTGTAAAAGCAACAAAGACGAAAGAGATTGCTAAGAACGATAGGGATAACGATGGCGTCGTTGACTGGGAAGACGAATGTCCGGATTTGCCGGGTCCGGCTTTCAACAAGGGTTGTCCGGAGATAAAGAAAGAGTTGCGTACCTTACTCAATAAAGCCATGCAAGGTATTCAGTTCGAGACGGGTAAAGCAACCATTCTCCCCTCTTCGTTCGGTATTCTCAACCGTATTGCCGTTCAGTTTATTGAGCACCCCGAATATGTGATTGAGATTCAAGGTCACACCGATAATACAGGTAAATATGAGATTAACGTTGACTTGAGCAAACGTCGTGCCGAATCGGTTAGAGAGTTCCTTATCAACGCAGGTGTACCCGATAATCAGTTGAGCGCGAAAGGATATGGTCCTGATCGTCCGATTGCTGATAACGAGACCAAAGCGGGACGTGCTCAGAACCGTCGCGTAGAATTTGATATCACATTTGAACAGATACAAGTACAGACGATTTACGAACATGCCGACTCTGTATCGGTAGAGACAATGTTTGTGAAATAACTATTAACATCAATCATTTATAAAAATTTATTATTATGGGACGCGCATTTGAATATCGCAAAGCAACCAAACTCAAACGTTGGGGTCACATGGCCCGCACATTCACTAAACTCGGTAAAGAAATCACTATCGCTGCTCGTGAGGGCGGCTCCGATCCGGATGGTAACCCACGTCTGCGCATGCTGATTCAGCAGTGCAAACGCGAGAACATGCCGAAGGAGAACATCGATCGCGCTATCAAGAAAGCAACCGATAAGGATTTTAGTGATTACAAAGAAATCAATTACGAAGGTTATGGACCCCATGGCGTAGCCATCTTCATCGAGACCGCAACGGACAACCACATGCGTACGGTAGCTAATATCCGTTCGTATTTCACCAAACATGGTGGCAACCTCGGAACACAAGGCTGCTTGCAGTTCTTGTTTGACCGTAAGGCTTGCTTCACTATCACGTTGAAGGATGGTGTGGACCTAGACGAACTCGAACTCGAACTCATCGACTTCGGAGTAGAAGAACTCGGTGTGGACGAGGAAGAGAACACGATTGTTATCTATTCCGACTTCGACCAATACGCAGGAATGCAGAAGTATCTGGAGGATCACGGTTTTGAGATTCAGTCTTGCGAGTTTGTTCGTATTCCGAACGACACCAAGACACTGACCGACGAGCAACGTGAGTCTGTACAAAAACTCATTGATAAAATTGAAGAAGACGAAGATGTCCAAAATGTCTTCACCAATATCGCCGATTGATTCGTACTTCACTTTACTACCCTCTCAAGCGCAACAATTCGCTGCGCTTGGGGAGTTGTATCGTGATTGGAATAGTAAGATCAACGTCATCTCTCGTAAAGACATTGATGCGCTTTACGAGCACCACGTGCTGCACTCGTTAGCGATTGCTAAGGTGCTGCATTTTAGTGATGGTTCAACCATCCTTGATGTCGGAACAGGTGGCGGTTTTCCGGGTATTCCGTTGGCTATCCTTTTTCCTCAATGTAAGTTCACACTCGTGGATTCCGTAGGTAAGAAGATCAAAGTGGCTTCGGAGATTGCCAAAGCCATTGGGCTCACGAATGTAGAGTGCATTCAGGAACGTATTGAGGATGAGAAACGGCAGTTTGATTTCGTGGTCAGTAGAGCGGTAATGCCCCTACCCGACCTGGTCAAACTAACGCGTAAGAATGTCAAACGGCAACAATCCAATGCGTTGCCGAACGGACTGATTGTGCTCAAGGGGGGCGAACTGCAAGCCGAAGTGGCTCCTTTCCATAAAATAGCGGAAGTAACCTCCGTCTCGGACTTCTTCCAAGAAGAATATTTTAACACAAAAAAAGTCATCTACCTCCCCCTCTAATCACAAATCACAAATCACAAATCACAAATCACCCCCATGTCTATCCATCCTTTCTATTTCAATCCTTTCCGCGAGTGCACATATATCGTGACCGATGGTGCAAACACAATTCTCATTGACCCGGGAATGTTAACCGAAAAAGAACAAACCCTTTTTAAGGAGTATTGCGACACCAATCACTTGACGTTCACACATCTTTTCATTACGCACACGCACGAGGATCATATTTGTGGTTTGGAATGGTTCCAAAGTCTTTATGGGCCGTTGGAAGTCAATCGTCTGCCGGAGGGTTGGGAATGTATTCCAACCCCTGGGCATAAAGAAGATGCGGTGTGTTTTTATGTTCCGAAGGAGGGTATCCTCTTTTCCGGAGACACCTTGTTTCAAGAGTCGATTGGGCGAACAGATTTGCCCGGAGGCGATATGGCAACACTGATACGCTCGCTAAAGAAACTGACCGCCCTACCCGATGACACAATCGTCTATCCCGGGCACGGCTACACCACTACCATTGCTCACGAGAAACAGTATAACCCATATTTGTAGTTTATAGTTTATAGTTTATAGTTTAAAGTTTAAAGAAGTTTTTAAGTTTTGTAGTTTAAAGTTTTAAAGTTCTTTTAACTATCGCCGAAGGCGCACTAGACGGCTTCTTTCAACTTTCCATACGGCTTTGCCGATCGTGCCCCTTTGGGCTAAGAACTTTCAACTATTATGACAATATTATACGAAGATAATCACATCATTGCAGTCAACAAAACTTGCAACGAGATAGTACAAGGCGACAAGACCGGTGATACGCCATTGTCTGAACTTGTCAAAGCTTATATCAAAGACAAATACAATAAACCCGGAGAGGTTTTCCTTGGTGTGACGCATCGTATTGACCGTCCCACATCGGGTGTGGTGCTTTTTGCACGCACTTCCAAGGCGTTGACCCGACTCAACGAGATGTTCAAGACCCACGACCGGATTCGCAAGACCTATTGGGCAATCGTGCAAGGAGAGCCCAAAGAGCCGGAGGGAAGACTCGAACACTACCTCGTCAAAAACGAAGCCCAAAACAAGAGTTATATTGTCTCCTCCCCTTCGGGGGGAGGCCGGGAGGGGGCTAAACTTGCCACGTTGACTTACAAAACACTCGCCAAGGGGGATCGTTACACTTTATTAGAAATAGATTTAGAGACAGGACGGCATCACCAGATTCGCTGTCAGTTAGCTGCGATAGGTTGCCCTATCAAAGGGGATCTTAAATATGGGGCAAAGCGCAGTAATCCCGATGGAGGCATCTGTCTGCACGCCCGTCAAGTGCAGTTTGTACACCCTGTTTCCAAACAAGATATCATCATTAAGGCACCTGTGCCGCAAGACAAATTATGGAACGATTTAACCGCTTCTTTCAATCAACTATAGGACGCGTCCCTTCGGTGGTGCTAACGATCTTAGTGCTGACGATTGTGTCAATGAACCTACTCGCAAACAAAGAACTCTTCCGCACAGAATGGGTTGCGTTGGATTGTGGGTTTGTGTTGTCGTGGATTCCGTTCTTGATTATGGACTACCTATGCAAGCAGTACGGCGGTAAGACGGCTGCAGCGGTATCTATCTTCGCTATTATCATCAACTTAGTTTTTTTCGTTATTTTCCACTTAATCTGTCTCACATCGGGAATGTGGGGGGAGTATTATGCCACAGGACTGACCGAAGTCAATGACGCGTTGAATGCCACCATTGGCGGTTCGACATGGATTGTGTTAGGTTCGGCATTAGCGATGGCTGTGAGTTCGGTGGTAAACTCGGTTACGAATGTCGGTATTGCCCGTCTTCTTCAAACTGCAGGACGCGAGGCTTCGTTTGGCTCTTTTGCTTTGCGCAGTTGGGTATCGACGGCGCTATCGCAAGTGGTTGATAATTTCATTTTCGCATTGATTGTCAGCATTCCACTTTTCGGATGGAACCTCACGCAAGCGTTCCTTTGTTCCGTCGCAGCCGCTGCCTTCGAGCTACTTTGTGAAGTCGTCTTCACTCCTATCACCTATCGATTAATCAAAAAATAATATAAAAAAATGTGTGTTCAAATTAACCTATTAAACATTTATTTCTATGAATAACAAAGAAACAATCGAGACCTCCCTCTCCGCCAACAAGAAAACATTGCTCCCGAATATTGAATGCGCAGATAATAGCCCTCATTACCTCTATGACGGGACACTGTATGTCTATACAGAACCTGATTTTTATAAAGGCCCTGTTGATGCTTATTTAGAACCGATGGATTTGATTTGTTCCGGAGAATTGGAAAAGGGACGCCTTAAATTAGAATATCTTGCCAAGTCCATCCCGTGGGGAGCGGATACCTTGGCATTCGGTTTCCAAAACGGTTGGTTTGGTGGGTTTAGATACGATCTTGCGATATATATCTACCGATTGGCAATAAAGCGTACAGGATACAACAAGAGTATGACCAAACTGGCCTATTGCTATCAAATGGGCATAGGCGTTCGCAAGAATATGCGTATCGCTATTGATTGGTATAAGAAGGCTGCCAAGGCGGGCGATCCTTATGCGCTTACTACATTGGCGGGTATTTATATCTTTGGTCCCAAAAGGTATAGGGATGTTGAGACGGGTATCAAACTATGCAAAAAAGCGTCAAAGGACTGTGTGGAAGCGTATAATGTATTAGCTATTTGCTACGCAAATGGTTTCGGTGTTCCAAAGAACTTAGCGAAGGCCAAACGACTATTTAAGAAAGCTCTTGCGATAGCTGATTATGACATCTATTGGCACAATCTCGACTGCTGTGAGTAACTTATGCGTATCATCATACAACGGACCTTTCAAGCGGAGGTTAGAATAGATGACCACGTCGTTGGTCAGATTGGTAAGGGGTTCCTCCTCTTAGTGGGCGTAACAGATGGCGACACCCAAGCGGATGCGGATTACCTCGCCAAGAAAGTGGCACAAATGCGTATTTTCGAAGACACGGAGGGAAAAATGAACCTTAGCCTTAACGAAGTAGAGGGACAAATACTGTCTATCTCACAGTTTACGCTCTATGCCGATTGTCGCCATGGCAATAGACCCTCTTTTATCAAAGCGGCGCGACCGGAAGTGGCAGATCCGTTGTATAACTACTTTAACGATGTGCTGCGCCATCAATACGGCTTGCATGTGGAAACCGGCCGCTTTGGAGCCGATATGAAAGTCGATTTTATTAACGATGGTCCGGTAACCATCATCCTTGATTCAGACGAGAAATAAAACTGCGCTTTTTAGTGTCATTTGGCAGAAAAGTGCAATTTTTATTTGGTAGTTTCAAATATTTTTTGTATCTTTGCACCCGTAATTCCACGCTGGAGGGATATGTCTCTCACATTAGGGGGTGGTCTTGCAGACATACAGAGCGTTTAATTTGTCGGTTTCGATGTCGGTTTCGATGTCGGTTTCAATGTCGGTTACGCCGCGAATACTTGAACGTGATATACAATAAATTTTGAATTGATATGACCAAAGAGGAACTATTAGTACGTATAAAAGACATCGAATGGGAGGATTTCGAGGTCAAGGAAGCGCAGAACAAGCTACCGGACAATGTATGGGAAACCGTATCGGTTTTTCCAATACTTCCGGTGGGTGGATTGTCTTTGGCATCAAACAAAACGGCAAGCGCTTCGAGGTGCAAGGCGTTAATGACGGAGAGAAGATAGAATCAGATTTTCACAACACCTTGCGCAGTGGACAGAAATTTAATACTCGTATATTGGCAGAGGGGCGCAAGTATATGATAAACGATAAGTTGGTATTGGCGTTTTATATTCCGTCTTCGTCTATGAAACCGATATATGTGAATAACCCCATCAACACGTTTATCCGTACCGGTAGCGGCGACCGTCGTGCCTCAGAGGGGGAAATAGCTGCTATGCAGCGTGATCAGGCGTTTGGTTTCAAGAGTGAACAAATGGTGGCAGGTACGACGCTTGACGATATTGATTCTGTTTCATTGGATACTTTCCGTCGCCATATCAATAACTTCAACCCCGAGTTTCCTTATGCCCAATTGCAAAACGATGAATTTTGCGAAAAAGTGGGTATAGCAAAAGATAGTGTGCTGACATACGCAGGTTTGTTGCTATTGGGCAAACGCGATTCGGTGCAGCGGTATATATCTAATTTTTGGATTGACTATATAGAGATTCCGGGAACGAGTTTCCGCGATGCCGATGTGCGCTACACCTACCGTATGCCGGAGCAGGCGAACATTTGGGAATCCTATCAGATTATATTGCAACGTTTGCGCATTTACTGTGATGCTCCGTACGTGGCGCGTAGCGATGGCAGGGGCATACAGGACGAGACACAGCTCTATGCGTTGCGTGAGGGTCTAACTAACCTTTGCACCCATTGCGATTATTTCAGCTCTATGCATCCCGTTATTCGGGTGTTCTCTGATCGTATAGAGATGCAGAATCCGGGTAAGTTTATGTTCCCACTATCTGAACTGCGCAAGCAGATTCATTCTATGCCACGTAATCCGAGTCTTTCCAAACTCTTCCGTTTTGCTCGATTGAGCGAAAATGCCGGATATGGGATAGACAAAATGCTGATGTGGGAGCAGAAACGTGGCAAGGTGGACTTTACAGATGATATTGTCAGTTCCACCATCATATTCCATTTTGGCAATGATGCTGCAACTACTACCCAGAAAAGTAGTCAGACAGGTAGTCAGACTACCCAAAAAGAGGAAATGACTACGGAAAAAACTACGGAAAAAACTACGGAAAAGACTACGGAAAAAATATTGCACCTAATGACAGAGCATCCCCATATTACCAATCAAGAATTGGCTAAGTTGTGCGGTATAACTGAAGATGGAGTTTATTATAATGTAAAAAAGATGCGAGAATCCGGTCTCATCCGCCGTGTAGGTGGTCGCAAAACCGGTCATTGGGAAGTGGTGAAGAATGAAGAAACGTAGTAATCGTGCCCTTCGGGCTAAGAAGTAATCGTGCCCTTGTGGCGAGAAAAATTGCCTTAACATCGTTGCAGAAATCATTAAAAATAGCCAATTGGGCTAAAAAATAAAGAAAAATGACGGAAAAATAGACTTAAATTTGTCATTACCAATTATTTTTAGTACCTTTGCATGAAAAATTGCACGCATAAACAAAACCTTGCTAAATTAATACATTTTTTATGGCCATAAAGAAATCTCAATTATATTCCATGTTATGGGAGTCGTGTGACGCTCTTCGTGGAGGTATGGACCCTAGTCAGTATAAAGATTATGTGCTGACAATGCTTTTTGTAAGATATGTAAGTGATAAGAAAAAGGCGGGGGATCCTGATTTACAGGATATTCCAAATGATTGTACGTTTGAATATTTCCAATCATTGAAAAACACTCCCAATATAGGTGATGATATCAATAAGGCTTTGGAACGATTAGCAGACGCAATGGAACTACAAAACGCCTTTGTTAATGCAGATTTTAATAGTGAAGACAAATTAGGAAAAGGTAAAGACAAAGTAGAAACTATCACCGCACTTATTGAGGTTTTTGAAAATAAACATTTAGATTTCAGCACAAATCGTGCAGGAGATGATGACTTGATAGGCGACGCATACGAATATCTAATGCGAAATTTCGCAACACATTCCGGAAAATCCAAGGGGCAATTTTACACCCCGTCTGAAGTTAGTCGATTGATGGCTAAACTATTGGATATCAAAAGTTTCAAAGGAGACCAGATTAATATTTATGACCCTACATGCGGGTCGGGATCGTTGTTGCTAAGAGCTATTGACGAAGCCGTTGGTTTTGCTGGTGGCACTGGAATTTATGGGCAGGAAAAAGACCTTGCGACACACAATATGGCACGCATGAATATGGTTCTTCATGGACATTATTCATACGATCTTAAACAGGATGATACATTGAACGCACCACAACATCATTCTGGGAATGTGCTCACTACCTTTGACTATGTGGTTGCGAATCCACCATTTTCTTTGAAGAAATGGATGAAAAGTGCAAAGAGTCATGATGTTTATGGACGTTGGGCTCCCCTTGATGCATCTTTACCTAACCTTCATAAGTCTGGTGTCCCACCTACGAGTAAGGGCGATTATGCCTTTCTTCTTCACATCATCCGCAGTACTAAGCCACAAGGGAAGGCGGCGTGTATTTTACCTCACGGTGTATTGTTCCGAGGAAGCGTGGAGAAAGGAGAAGCGGAAGCAACAATCCGTAAGCAGTTGGTATGCAGTCATATTGTGAGCGGCATCATCGGTTTACCACAGAATCTATTTTTCGGTACAGGCATTCCTGCATGTATCATATTGATTGATAAGGCGCGAGCCAAAGACAGCAAAGGTATCTTTATGATTGATGCCAAATGTGATCCATTTGGAAAAAACGCATTTACCAAAGATGGTGCCAAAAACCGACTCCGCGAGCAAGATATTCAGCGCATATACGATGCATGGACAGCAGGTCGTCCTATTGATCATTTTTGCCGGTTGGTAGAGTGGGATGAAATAGAACGTAATGGTTATAATTTGAATTTACCGAGATATATTCAACCACGCAATACGGAAATACAACAAAACTTGTATGCTCATGTGCATGGGGGATTACCACCTGTTGATATACAAGAAGAGTTTGCCCGTCTATGGGAAGTGTGTCCGTCTTTGCAGAAACTTATTTTTGAGCCATACGCTACAAATAATGGTTATATGCAATTGACAGAGGCGGCACGTACTGACCTTGCTAGCCTTATTCTAAAAGATAAAAGTTTCTTGCAGCAACATCAAAATGCCGAAGATGCATTTCAACAGTGGTACAACTATATGGAGCAGGAGGTAAAACTTTTAGATAAAGGATGCACACCACGCATTGTTATTAATCAATGGAGTGGTCAAATCCTAAAAGAATTTACTCAACAACAATCACTCATTGACCGCTATGATATGTATGATGAGTTGATGAGATACTGGAACGATGAGTGTATGCAAGATGACCTCTACCTCATCTCACGTGACGGATGGATAGCCCCAGTACGCTTACCTGTTAGCAAGAATGGAAAAAACAAGGGGCAGATTAAAAAGGCATTCAATTACGATGAACTGGAGTGTGACCTAGTACCTGTTGAAATTCTTGTGGCACGCTATTTTACCAAGGAGCAAACACATATTGACCACTTGCAGCAATTGATTGATGCTGAACAAACCGCAATGGAAAGCATTGTGGAGCAATTTAGTGATGCTTTTGATGATGTGCCTTTTGAGACCATCAACGGGAATTATATCAAAGAGGTGCAAGCACTTGTAAAAGCAGCCAGTAAAAAAGACGAGAACCTGCCTATATGGAAGGATTTTCTTAAACATAATTCCGAAAAGGAAAAATATAAGAAAACACTTTCCGAGCGACGCAAAGCCCTTACGATTGCGGTGCGCGCCAAGTATGATATCCTTACAGAGGAAGATATTCGTACTATGGTATTTTATGACAAATGGATGCCGTCTCTCCGTAATCGTCTTCGTGCTTTGATGACGGCTGCACAGCAAGAAATCATCACCAATATAACTGCCCTCAACGAGCGTTACGAAACCACTTTGCCAGAACTTGAAACTGAAACGGCACATTATCGTAATCTCGTGAAAGGTTATTTGAAAGAAATGGGAATAGAATATTAAATTTGTAAATTACTAAATTTTTCTGATTATGAAAGAATACATCACTATTAAAAACTTTGGTCCGCTCAGTAACATTGAGAACCTTGAAATAAGGCAATTCACTTTCTTGATAGGTGAATCTGCTGTCGGCAAGAGTACATTGATGAAAGTAGTGGCTATGATGCGCTATCTCTACAAGATGGCCAATATACGTTCGTTTCTACGTCATTCCAATATATCCAAATCTCCCTTCCGTTTTCGTTTTAATTCCATGGCAGAGAGACAGGGAATGAAGAAAATGCTTACATCTGAAACACAAATACTTTACAAAGTTGTTATAGATGAAGATACCATTTACGAAATCATAGTAGAAAACGGAAAATTAAAAGCGTTGCCCAATATCAATAAGAAACATTTAATATTTGGTAAAGTCTCCTTTATATCAGAAAATAGAAACATCATCCCTACATGGAACCAAAAAGCATATCGAAACAAGGGTGCTACACTCGGTTTTTATTTCCATGAAACGATGGGGGATTTTGCTGATGCTTCGGATGTTGACAGAGAATTGCCGTTGGGCTATGTAGGTATGAAACTGATAATCACTCATCCTAAAGGGAAACCGACTCGATATCAAATTGAGCCCACCGACAAACGCCACAATGCCATAGAATTGCATGAAGCATCATCGGGTATTCAAACATCCGTACCAGTTGCATTGATTACCGATAATTTCGCTCATCTCTACTCATTTAAAGATGCATTCAAGCGTTCGGTATTGGAGTACTTATACGAGTCTGAAAATTTCACTAAGTTTCAAGCCAATATAGAGCCGGGGGATATGCAACGAATTGTTTCTATGCATATTGAGGAACCGGAGCTCAGTCTTTTCCCCAATGCCCAATGTAAACTGATTGACAATCTGATATATACTGCTATCCATGCAGAATCAGATAGAGTTATGAATTTGATGGTGGCGACGCATAGTCCGTACATCTTGAACTATTTGAATATAGTACTTAATCAAAATAAGGAAGAACGTGCCACTATTTCAGCACATCAGATGGCTGTTTATCGCATATATGAAGGAATGGCATTTAACCTCATGATGCAAAATGAAAAAGGGGAAAATGTCGTTGATACATTTGATTTGGCTGAAGACATGAGCCGTATATACAACGAGTACAAAGATTTGAAATCATGATACAACAGGTCTTACAACAAACAATGCCACAAGAATATGGCTTGGCGCGAAAGAATGTTGCGGTGAGTATTTCCAATCTGACAGGTAGTTTTTCCCTTAAAGATGAGCAACGATGTGCTCAATGCAAGACTAAACAAACCATTCCATGTACGGAAGAAGTTATGTTGATAACTGCTAATAATCAACAAGTCACCCTTGTGGATAATGAAGCGTATGTTAACCAATTCAATGGTACAGGGCTTGGTACCGGCAGAAGATGTGATTATTTACTCCTTGACGATAATACCAACTACAAATTGGCATTTTGTGATTTATCATGTGCCAAAGAAGATACCGTAGAACCCAATCCCAATCGTACACATCTGCCTGAAGGGAAACGGGAAAAGTGTATTCAACAACTTACTGCTTCTATTAAGCGGTTTACATCTCGTGATAGCACGAAAGCATATATAGAAAATTTCACTCAAAAACATTGTATTTTTGGTTGGAAAGATCCCTTTGTGATGGATAATCAGAAAATACCTGGGCATGGAGATACGGAGGCCAATATGCAAATATTCGGCATGGCGACAAGCAATAATCCTTTATTGTTGGCAACAATAGAGATTGATGGAATTTCATTTACATACTATCAAGTAAAATATCCTTCTGTTTATAAGTGGTAATTGACTATGGCTGAAAAACAGCAAGACATACATATAGGCATGAAAATGACGGAAGCAGGATGGATTCCGGAGGATTGGGTGTGTAAGCAGATTGGTACAATCGGATATACTTACAATGGCATTACAGGCAAAACGAAATCGGACTTTGGTGTTGGAAATGCTCGTTATATTACATTCCTCAACATACTGAACAATCCGCAAATTGATACCAAAATCTTTGAGAGGGTAAATATCACTGACAAGGATGGGCAGAATGCTGTGATTAAGGGAGATATATTCTTCAACACTTCTTCTGAAACGCCGGAAGAAGTTGGTATTTGTTCAACTCTAACAGAAGAAGTTCAAAATGTGTATTTGAATAGTTTTTGTTTCGGTTTCAGGTTGACCGATAAAGAAATGGACGGGTTGTATTTGTCTTATTATTTTAGGAGTCAAAGTGGGCGGGCATTAATGACGATGTTGGCACAAGGAGCCACAAGATATAACTTATCAAAAGTGAATTTCAATAAAAGTTACATTGGTGTACCTTCCACCAAGAATGAGCAGCATCGTATTGCACAGGTGTTGAGTGATATAGATGCGTTGATTGCATCGCTTTCGCGAACCATAGAGAAGAAACGCCTTATGAAGCAAGGGGCAATGCAACAACTCCTTACAGGCAAAACTCGCCTCAAAGGGTTTAAAGGAGAATGGGTTGAGAAAGAATTGGGAAATGTTTGTGCTATTACAATGGGGCAATCACCAAATTCTCAATACTATAATTCAAATAAAGACGGAATTCCATTAATACAAGGGAATGCAGACATTGTGCATAGAAAATCAACAGATAGAATATATACTACACAAATAACAAAGACATGTGATGTTGGTGATGTCATCATGTCAGTAAGAGCCCCAGTAGGGACTGTGGGGATTGCTATACATATTTCGTGTATTGGACGCGGTGCATGTGCTATGAAATGTAGAAATAGATTTGTTTATCAATGGTTGATACACCATGAAGATAAATGGTCTTCTCTATCGACAGGTTCAACATTTGATAGTATTAATTCTGAAACATTAAACAAGGTAACAATATTTCTGCCATTGGATGAAAGTGAACAATTCGCTATTGCGAGCATCCTTTCAACTATGGACAACGAAATTGAATCCCTTGAAATAGAATTACAAAAATATAAGGCGCTTAAGCAAGGCATGATGCAGAAATTACTAACTGGACAAATAAGACTGAGTTATGGCAAAGAAAGTTAAAAAGTATTCGCGAATCATGAAACCTGAACGCGAGACACAAAATCATGTGATAGATGTCTTATTGCAGGAAATGCCAGCGTGTTACACGTATGGTGGCAATCTGCACGATGAGGAGAATTGGTGTTTGCGTGAGGATGTCTTGACCGATTGGCTGACAGATACGGCACGCGGAGAACATCAGATGAGTACAGAATACGCAGCAAATGCCATACGCAAATTGCGCGAAGAGATAATGAACTGTACCCTATGGGAGGACTTAAGTCAGGTTAGCGAAAATGTTTATCAGATGTTGCGCTATGGGACCAGTTATAGTCGTGGTATAGGTCAAACAGATGGTATGGCGTATTTTATTGATTGGACGCATCCCGAAGCAAACAAGTTTGAGATATGCGAGGAGGTGAGCGTGCATTGCAATGGCATCTTGGCATCAGAACATCGCCGTCCAGATATTGTTATCTATGTTAATGGTATTGCTCTCGTTATCATAGAATTAAAACGTAGTGGTGTGCCTGTAACAGAGGGCATTCGTCAAAACTACCGCAATCAACAGAGCGGTTATATTCCACGCTTCTTCACAACATCCCAACTTTGTATGGCAGGCAATCCAAGTGAAGGGCTTTACTACGGAACTACTTGTACTCCTGAACAATTCTATCTTAAATGGAAAGAACCCACCGGCATTACTGGGACAGGAACCAAAGAGGATAAAGATGTTGATGCTCCCACTTTTGCTTATCTGCGTAACATTCTTGATCGGTCGCTTTGTCAGATGTTGGAACCGACACGTTTGCTCCAATTTATTCATGACTGCATTATTTACGATGGCGGAGTAAAAAAAGCGGCACGACCAAACCAATATTTTGCTCTCCGTGCAGCCATACCCCGTATCCGAAAGAAAGATAGCGGTATCATTTGGCATTCGCAAGGTTCCGGTAAGTCGCTCACGATGGTATGGCTGGCACAATGGATAAAAGAAAATGAAGACAATGCGCGTGTTGTTATTATCACGGACAGAGACGAGTTGGATACGCAAATCACCAACGGCATGCGCAACGGAGGCGTGCTTGACCTTACTAACCACGATATTAGTTACTACCATGCAGAGAGCGGTAACGACTTGTTAACCAAATTGGATGGAGGAGAAAAAGGTGAATTACCGTGGCTTATTACAACACTCATACACAAGTTTGGGCATAATGACAGTAGCAATCAAGACGAACGTACCAAGGGAGCGGAAAAATCGCCTGAACAATATATGAAGGAATTGGCGGACCGTCTCAACCGCGACTTTCCTGGATTCAAAGCCAAGGGGAACATCTTTGTCTTTGTAGATGAGTGTCACCGCACGCAAGGCGGAGTTCTTCATAAAGCGATGCGTACTATTATGGGGGAAGATGTGATGATAATCGGTTTTACCGGTACACCTCTACTAAAAAAGGCAGAGAAAGAGTCCCGCAGTTCGCAGGAAGCGTTCGGGCGTTATATCCATTCTTACCGTTTTAATGAGGCAGTAAAGGATGGCGTAGTGCTTGATTTGCGTTATGAAGCACGTAATGTGGTTAGGGAATTGAATAGCCAACAAGCCATAGATGATCTATTTGACGCTCAGACCCGCCAACTGACACCCAAAGCTAAAGAAGCACTTAAAGACCGATGGGCAAAGATGCAGCATATCTATAGCAGTCGTGACGGAATGCGGCGAGTGGTGGATGATATCCTATTTGATATGGAGACAAAACCCGCATTGGTCGGCGGATATGGTAATGCCATGTTAGTGGCTGATAGTATCTATGAGGCATACGCCTATTGGAGTATCTTTAACGAACAGGGATTTGGTAATCATTGTGCCGTTATTAGCAGTTATGAGCCGGATGTTCGGTTATCCGGAGGTTTTACAGGAGATAGGAAAACGGAGGAAGAATTAAAATACAAGTGGGCAGTAGAGATGATGGGGGAAGAAACTGCCCAATCCGCTAAACTTATCGCTCAATACGAAGAACGCATAAAGGATCAATTTATTAAGCGTCCGGGTGAAATGAAGTTACTGATTGTAGTGGATAAACTGCTCACCGGTTTTGATGCCCCTGCTGCAACATATTTATACCTTGATCGCAAGATGGTTGACCATACTCTTTTTCAAGCCATCTGTCGTGTCAACCGTGTAAATGGTGAACAAAAAGAGTTTGGATATATTGTGGATTATCGTGCACTATTCCAATTCATTGAAGGTGCTATTGAGAATTATACCAATGGTGGCACTGTTCCTGAAAAAGAAACAGCAGGATTTGAGAACGCCGATATCAGTGAAATGTTAAAAAGCCGATTGACGCATGCCAAAGAGGAATTGGAGAAAGCAATGCAGAAAGTAGATCAACTCACCGAGCCGGTCGCATTGCCACGCAAAGAGGACGATTACTATGATTATTTTTGCTTCCCGCGCACTATTCCTGCCGATGAACAAGAAGCAAAAATTATTGAGAATACAACTAAACGCGATGATTTCTATAGCGCAGTGCGTACTCTTTCACGCCGTTATGCCGAAATTGCTATGGAAATGAAAGAAGCTGGATTTACAGAACAGGAAGCCGATAACATTTACCTCCGTATCAAAGATATGGAAGAATTGTCACATGCTATTATGCAGGCATCGGGCGATTATGTTGATATGAAACGTTATGATGCCAACATGCGTGCTTTGCTTGACCGTTACGTAACGGCTCCGCGTTCCGAAAAACTGGAGCAGTTGGACGATTTCTCTTTTCTCGATATTATCAATATTGACGATGTCACAGGCGATGTAACAACTGATGAAGACGTAGAAAAAGAACTAGGAGGGCAACGTGGTGTAGCGGAGACATTGACAGCTAACGTTCGTAGGGTTATCAACCGCAAGAAAGAGCAGAATCCCGCGGAATATAAACTTTTCTCTGAACGTATCAACCGATTGTTAGAGGAACTACGTCAAGGAACTATTGCCTACAAGGATTTCTTATGTCAAATCAAGCAAGTGGGAGAGCAATTGCGACAAGGTCAGCAAGGCGACCCACGATTGGATAATGCTGCCAAACGTGACCTATGCAGCAATCTTGGTGATAATGTAGAATTGACATTGCGTATCTACGGTGTTGCCAAGCAATGGGCGCTGCCCCATTGGCGTACGGTAGGAATGATACGCAAACAATTATTGCGTAAAATTCAAGCAGAACTCAATGGAGAGTCCTACGATGCCCAAACTATCGTTAACATCATTAATGCACATACTATTGAGTTTCCCGATTAAATGGTTAGTGAGTTAAATATAAACCAGATTTCGGTTGCCGTAGAACGCAAGAAGATAAAAAATCTTCATTTGGCAATTTATCCTCCGGATGCAAGGGTGCATGTCTCTGCTCCAGATTATTTGACGGATGATGATATTCGCTCGTTTGTTGTAAGTCGTTGGGATTGGGTAGAACGGAAACGCACGGAAATTTTGGAACAAGAACGCCAATCACTGCGGGAATATGTAAATGGTGAGTCGCACTATCTATTTGGTCGACGGTATCGTATGCGTGTTTATGAAGTATCACATACCGCCCACCGATTGGAGATTCAGGGTGAATGGATGATACTGACTATACAACCGGGTACAACACGCGAAAATCGTGAATTGGTAGTGCGTGAGTTTATGCGGCAACAATTGAAGAATGTACTCACGACCATTGTTCAACATCAGACTCAAACTATTGGCGAAACTGGGGTGACATGGGAGGTCAAACAGATGCGCTCTCAATGGGGCAGTTGTATGGCAAAAAGGCGACATTTGTTATTAAATTTGGAACTTGCACGTGTGCCACATGCTTGTATTGAATTTGTGGTGATGCATGAGTTATGTCATCTACAAATTCATAATCATGGGCGTCTTTTTGAAGCCCTACTCACTCAGCGTATGCCTTTATGGCGAGCACGTCGTAAAGAATTGAACGATTTTATAGCTATGCCAATGGAAGAATGAAAGAAGGTATTGTAGAAATATTTAGTGACCAATTAAATGAGGTTTTGACGGAAACCAGTATTCTATTCGAAAAATGGGATGTTTTGGCACGCGAGCAACGAGCGCCTAAAGCATTGGCCGCCATTTCGCAAATGGCAGAATTAGTGCAAGATGCTGATGATGTTTGTACTTATCTTCAAGAGGCATATCCACCTATCCGATTAACGGCTGATGAGAATTGGCGAACAAGATTAAAAAATGTGGGGGATATATTGCAAAAAGTAATAGGAAGTCAATCCCTTAATGGCGGTGTTGAAGAAAATGCATTGCCTATACGATTGCACGCAATTGCTCCTTCTCCGTTAGACTATCAGCAACTTTCTGATGCAATGGCACAAATTGCAGGTATGGAAGACCTATTACTTACTACATTGGCTTCGGCATTTTCTTATCTTCATGGAATGCTAATGACTCTTCGTGCAACTTTGGATGCTGACCGCACAGAGTCCCTTGCAATCCTCTATGCCCACGCAGATGCCCGTTATCAACAAGAAAACTGGAAAGAAGGAGAAAATGGCGGAGAATGGGATAAGTTTATGCATCATTTCAAAAGAACGAAGTTCCCATGGGGCAAACCATCAATTGAACAATTACAAAATTACTATAAAGAATTAGCCGAAAACTTCTCTAAAACATCTTTAGGACAAATATACATTGAGAGTGAAGATGATCCTCAAGTTTTAGGTTTGGCTATTGCAAATGCAGATTGCACTGCTTGGGATTTGAATACTTATTTTCGTGATTTATTTCGTTTGCGAGAGGTGGAAAAATTTATAGAGCAAAGCCAATCCATGTCCTCTTCTAAATCTTCCAAAAATCGCAACAAAAAATCGCGAGAACTGATGACTTTCTGCAAGAAAAATATTTTAGACGGACATTTGTCTTTGTTATACAACAAACTACTGAAAGCCAATTGGATTGATTGTATAGAAGAAGACTTTAAAGATTTATTTTCAGGAAAAAATAGTGTTTATACTATCACTTGGCAAGGTCGTTTCGGAAAATCTACATTGGAATATTTATTTTCTCAAATGATAGAAAATCAATTGATTTCTATTCCAAGAGGATTTACTCTATCTGCAATTTTAGAGGGACATTTCAAAGACAAAGAGGGTTATTATCTTACAGGTTTGGGGAAAGGTGATGCACCTGCTCCAAAAGCCGAGTCGTTTATTGATGAGTGCATACAACTTATGAAAACTAATCCAAATGATATGGATGCTAATGAAATAGCAGAACTGTTGAACGGTGGAACATACGACCGTTACGACCAACAGAATCTACATTTGCATAGAAGGTAACACCTTTTTTCGGGAAAAACTTCGGAAGCGAAGAAAAAAATAACAAAAAAACATTTTTTACGGAATCTCATTGACAATGATGAGGTTTCGTTTCTTTTTTATTCCGCTTTTAACGGACTTTTTGCATTTTTTTGAAACATTACCCGAACTATTTCCCGAAAAAAGCAAGGTTTTCAGGGGACTATGGATACCAAACCAAACGACTGGGGCGGAATCCATAGTTTTTTAATTTATAGAATTATGAAAACAAAATCCGTTTTCACTACAACTAATCAGGAATCGGGTAACACCATCGTTGCCCAAGTCATGAACCCCAAGTGCGAGAAGATAGTTCGCACTATCGCCCAACAGTTCACTAACAACCCCAATGACCTGCAAGACCTGATGCAAGAGGGGTATATTGGTCTCATCGAGGCTGCTAAGAGGTATGACCCAAGTACAGGGGTACAGTTTGAATCATACGCCAGTTGGTGGGTACGCAAGTATATGCGGGAGTGGATTATCCGCTATGGGCAAACCGTTAGCCTGCCTTTCACCAACAAAGATATCTTCGACCATATCATAGAAGATGTAGATGCTGTGTTATACGAGGAGGACGGCGATGCCATCACGTTTGCGGACTGCATAGCTGATGACACGGATTCCGATGAGGAACAGGCGCAGCAACAACAGCTCAACCGCTTGCACGAAGCAATACAAGGCTTGCCCGAGCGCGAGCAAAAAATCATTAGGCAGATATATGGCATTGACTGCGAAGCCGTACCGATGAAAGAGATTGCACAGCGAGTAGGGCTGTCTTATGACAGGGTGAAAAAGATACATGCTCAGTGTCTTAAGAAATTAAGAATACTTGAATTATGAAAGATTTTTTCACTTTTTTGCAAAAAATGTAACCCCTTTTTGAAAAAAGTTCGTAATCAGAATAATAGGAAGGCTTTAAAGTAGAAAGTCAAAAGTAGAAAGTCAAAAAAAAGGGAGCGAGAGTGTCGAGTGAGTGTCGAGAGAGTGTCGGCCGAGTGTCGACCCAAAAAGAGAGTTAAAAGACTGATTAAACACAGTTGCTACGCTAAAAAAAATCTACACAAGAATATACAAAAAAATCGAATGAGCATATTTTGGAGGATTTCGGACTGCGTCCTCAGAAATCTAAAAAGAATCTATACAAAAATCTTACAAAAAATCAATAGATTATGATAGTAACATTAAAAAATCCGCTAATCCACAGCGTAAGTGGAAGTTTAAGCAAGAACTCACCTTATTATTATAGGTGCGAGAATGGCAAGACAATTCTATGCCGCAAACCAACTCTGACCGAGAAATGGCAGAAAGCCAAACAATCAGCAGGTACCCTGCAACGACAAGAGAAATTCAAGAAGATGGTGCAGATGACACACGAGATACTGGCTGCTCCAACCCTACGACAAGTGTATGAAGAACGCTATAAGAAAGAGGGGAAGGGCAAGACATTGCAGGGGTTTGTTATGAGCGTGGTGAGTAGGGAGAAGTTGCGGGGACAAATGAACAAAAAAAGCGTGCATAAATACACGCAGAAAGGACATAACATATCGGCGATGGTATCGCCGGCTAAGTAAACAATATTTATTAACCAATTAAAAACCTAAACCTTAACTTTTATGTCAAAACATTTCAGTAAGACCGAATTTGAGTATCCGGTTCACCGCATCTGCGGAAAAATCAGTCGTCACAGCAAAGTCATTCACAGTTGCACCGCCAGCGGCAAGTACACTACCTATTTACAAGGCGAACGCGACTTAGCAGCCCATCCCGTCAGTCAAGCGGAGTTGGATCGCCAAGCCACATTCAAGGAGCGTCAGGCATTGGTGTCCGCCCGATTGAAGAAGACGGCCACCACCTACGCCACGGACATGGCTGCCTATCGTGCGCAGTACGAGACCGGCTACAAGTCCTTCGCTAAGTACATCTGGGCACAGGTGATTGAGGCGGAAGACTAAGCCCCCCCGCCCCCAAAAGGGGGGGGAGAAAATTATGAATTAAGAATTATGAATTAAGAGAGTAATTATTAACAAACTAAACCTTAACTATTATGGGAAAAGTAACTTTTAAAGACCCGGTAGATACGATTTCGGGTAGAATCAGTAAAAACCGTCCTACGATTTTTAATCTTGGGCACAAGGGTGTACGTCGTGGCAATCAATGGACATCTTGGTTAGGTAATCCTCGCGATTACAGCACCAACCCTCTGACCTCTTTGGAGACCCGACACCAACTACGCTTCAAGGACGTGGCCGGCACCATCAAGACGATGAAGACCGACCCTACGGCTATTGCCGACGCATACGATGCTTACGTATTGGTGCGTGACAACTACAAGTCGTTCTCTTCCTACTTATGGAAGACGAAAATGGCTGCGTGGGATCTGGCTCACACTACCGGTGGTGGTGGCGAAGAGGAGTAAGCCTCAATTATGGTTTAGGCGTTTAGGCGTGTAGGCGTTTATTTTAACGAATTAACCAATTCAACGACGTCTAAACATCTAAACTCC
>JAZLHD010000188.1:0-27833 GCA_045616645.1 Paludibacteraceae bacterium | reverse complement strand
CGGAATGGGATTCACGGTGTACGATTTTTATAACGACGTCAAAGACGATAACAAGAAAATAGTCAGCAATGCCCTTTGGAACTTCGGAGGATCAGCCATCGGTTGTGCAGCCAGTTTGATGGGACCCCTTACAGGTTTCCTTGTAGGCACTATTTCCAGCATGATTAGTAACTATCATACCGTGAAGGAGTGTCTCGGCGACCCTAACACAACTGAAAAGCAAGTGCGTTCCGTCTCGTCACTTGACCCCAACGAGATGGTCGGACCCGCAGGTGCAGGAGACGAACATTGGCTCAAGCATAATCAGGACATGGATTATACCATCTTCTTCGAGAACAAATCTACCGCCACTGCTCCGGCACATACGATTACTATTCGTGATACGTTGGATACCACTACGCTTGACCTTTCCTCGTTCGGATTTACCCACTTTGCTTGGGGAGATACGACTTTCTCTATTGAGGGAGCGAACGTGCAAGAGTTCACGCGCGATGTCGATTTGCGTCCCGCTAAGGAACTGATTGTGCGCGTCAGCGGTAGGTTAGATACCATCAAGGGTATCGCCGATTGGACGATTCTCTCGCTTAATCCTATCACTCGCGAAGAGGAAGAAGACCCCGACTTGGGCGTGCTGCCTCCTAACGATGAGAAGGGTAGCGGCGAGGGCTATGTAGGTTATCGTATTACGCAGAAACCAAGTTTGGCTTCCGGCACTTCGATTCATAGCAAAGCCACCATCGTCTTCGATACCAATGACCCGATTGCCACCAACGATTTTGTCAATCGTGTCGATACGGTGGCTCCTTCTTCGACGGTGGCTTCGGTAGAGGCAGTAGGCGACAGCCTGTTACTCACCTTCTCGGGTACGGATACCGAATCGGGTATTGCTACCTACGAAGTTTGGGCCCAGTTGAACGATACCCTCACCGGCGTATTGGATGCTGCCTATAGCGGCAACACGATGAAACTGCCGATTCTTGCAGATAAGATGGGCTTCTGGATTGTGGCTACTGATAAGGTAGGTTGGCAAGAAACGAAGGAACGTGCGCCGGAGGTTATCTATGAGAAACCAACGGGATTAGTTACTCCTACGATGGATAAGAATAGCAAGCGTGTCATCAAAGTGCTGGAAGATGATCACCTGTATATCATTTACGACGATAGAATATATACAGTCTTTGGACAAAAAATAAGGTAACTTCTATATGGTTATCACCAACCGCTTCGAGCATCACTCGGAGCGGTTTTTTATGCTCATTTTGCAAAAAATCACACTTTTTTCTTGCATATATCAAAAAAAAGTCGTACCTTTGCGAAAAATTTCGTAACGAAAAAAATCGTAATATGGAAAATCCTTTTAAATTCGGGGCTATCGTGGAGGGAAATTACTTCACGGATCGCGTTCAAGAAGTGGCTTATATTAAGCAATATATAGAGAGCCCTAATCACTTAATCTTAATTAGTCCAAGGCGTTTTGGCAAAAGTAGTTTGGTGCAAAAATCACTACGCGAAAGCGGGAGAACCTATGTCTCGCTTAACTTGCAACATACGGTTTCTACCCAAGATTTAGCCGCCAACCTATTGAAGGAGGTTTTCAAAATTCATCCGTTAGAACAAATACGCCATTTCTTTACTCATTTCCGGATAATTCCTACTATCTCTACCAATCCGGTAACGGGATCAATAGATGTGTCTTTCCAACCAAGTATGGATGCCTCCGTGGCATTGGAGGACGTGATGAATCTACTAGACAAAGTGAGTGGTGATGGAGAGCGATTGGTCGTTGTGTTAGATGAGTTCCAAGAAATACTGGATATTGCCCCTCATTTAGATAAGCAATTACGCGCCATTATGCAGCAACAGCAACATATAAATTATATCCTATTGGGTAGTCAGGAATCTATGATGACGGATATTTTTGAGAACAAGAAATCTCCTTTCTATCACTTTGGCGAACTGATGCGGCTAAAGAAACTTCCCTATGAGGAATTTGAGCAATACTTATCCTCTCGATTGACCACTTGCGTTCCCGATGCTGCCGATAGATTGGCTAAACAGATATTGGAATATACACAATGCCATCCCTATTACGGACAGCAATTAGCGGCTGAAATATGGCAGTTAGCGATGTTGGGAACGGAGCAAGAGAATCTCTTTGAAGCGGCACTAAACCATATAGTAGAAACGCATAATTTAGATTATGAACGGCTTTGGCAGAACTTTACGCGAACGAGCAAATGGATATTAATCCGTTTAGCGATGCAGCAACCCCTACAAACGGGAGAATATCGTACAAGTACAATCTACAGTGCCCTCAAAAAATTGCAAAAGGATGGTTACGTTAACTATTCTACTCGTTACGAAATAGAAGATCCCTATTTCCAATACTATATTCAGCATACTATCTAAAACCGGACTACAAAAAGTGCGATTTCTCGAAAATCTGCACTTTTTTCTTCGGACGCCGCCTGCTACGCCACCTTTGATACCGCCCTACGCATTCCCCCGAATGGCCATTCTTATCTCGCTTCGCTCGAACGATTATTACGCGAACCTCTGCAAGTGTTTTTTACAAAAAGCGGCATCGGCAAGCCTCCTCTATCTTAGTCCGTCTGTCTCATTGTGAGCAAGCTCCCATGGCTCCAGTCGTACTAATTTAGATGATTTTTATCAAAATCCGCCGTTTTTTGACTAAAAAACACTTTTTCTTCTTGTCATGTATTGCATATATGAAAAAAAAGTCGTAATTTTGCAGTCTGAAAACGACAAGATGCACTCAAAATACAACTTATGACAACGCAACCTACTTTTCCAGCCCTCGCCGTTGATGCTGCTTGTAGCGGCAATCCGGGTGTAATGGAGTTCCGCGGAGTCATTGCCGATACCGGTACCGAGGTCTTCCGCCGCGGACCCTATCAACAAGGAACGAATAACATCGGCGAGTTCCTCGCACTCGTGCTAGGACTGGCTTACTTAAAGAAATATAACCTTCCATGGGTGCTCTATACCGATAGCGTTACCGCACTGGCGTGGGTCAGAAAGAAAAAAGCGAATACTAAACTTGATTTTAATAATAACAACGCCGAACTCCTGCTGATGATCCGCACTGCAGAAAAATGGCTCCGCGAAAACACGTGGACGACCGACATCCGCAAATGGGACACTGATCATTGGGGTGAGATCCCCGCCGATTTCGGCAGGAAATAAACGTCTAAACGCATAAACAACTAAACAATGAATACAATAGAAACTCCCATAGAAGGCCTACTGGTTATCGAGCCACAAGTCTTTCGCGATGCTCGCGGTTACTTTGTTGAAACCTATAATCGTCAGCGATATTTTGATGCAGGTATCACCGCCGAGTTTGTGCAAGATAACCAATCCTGTTCGTCATACGGTGTGGTTCGTGGACTGCATTTCCAACGCCCCCCATATACGCAAGCCAAACTGGTCTGCTGCACCCAAGGTAAGGTGCTTGATGTGGCGGTTGACCTTCGTCACGAGAGTAAGACGTTCGGGCAGTGGTATGCGGTTGAACTCACGGGAGAGAACCATCGTCAGTTCTTCATCCCTCGTGGTTTTGCGCACGGGTTCTCGGTGCTCAGTGATACGGCAACGTTTACGTATAAGTGCGATAACCTCTACCATCCCGAAGCCGATGGCGGACTACTGTTGAGTGATCCTGATTTGAATATCGACTGGCGTATCCCCGAGTGTAACCGCATCCTCAGTGACAAAGATAAAAATCATCCTTTATTCAAAGACTTACCTATAATATTTTAAATAAAAAGGCCTCGGTCCCATAGTTTCTTCGCAACTATTGACCTCGGCGGCCTAACCGCCTAAAATAAATTTTGGCGCTTCGGCGCACCTCGGTCCCATAGTTCAATGGATAGAATACGGGTTTCCTAAACCTTAGATCCGAGTTCGATTCTCGGTGGGACTACAAAAAGTGGTACTTTTCGGGGACCCTAATAAAAATTAAAGCATATTATTATGAACATACTTATCACAGGAGCTAATGGCCAATTAGGCAACGAAATGCGTGTTCTCAGTGCGCAGCACCCCAACCATACGTATTTCTTTTCCGATATAACCCAGCCTCTCAGCCCTTCAGCCTCTCAGCCTCTCAGCCCTATTACCCACACCCTCGATATTACGGACAAATCCGCCCTTCAGTCTTTCGTTGGCGACAATTGCATTGACCTTATCGTCAATTGTGCGGCGTATACGAACGTAGACAAGGCGGAGGAGGATGAGCCTACGGCTCGTCTCATCAATGCGCAGGCGGTAGAGAACCTCGGCTCGCTGGGTTGCAAAGTGATTCATATCTCTACCGACTATGTCTTTGCCGGAGAGGGTTGTGTGCCGGGAAAAGAGGATGATCCTGTGGATCCTAAAACCGCATACGGTCGCACTAAATACGAGGGTGAACAACGACTGCTTGCCGTTAATCCCGATGCCGTTATCCTTCGTACCGCTTGGCTCTATTCACCCTATGGCAATAACTTCGTGAAGACGATGCTCCGTCTTGGCAAGGAGCGTGATGAACTGAAAGTGGTCTATGACCAAGTCGGTTCGCCCACGTATGCGCTTGACCTCGCGGCAGCAATCTTTGCGGTCATTGAGGCGAAAGAGTGGCATCCGGGTATTTATCACTTCACCAACGAGGGCGTTTGCTCTTGGTATGACTTTACGGTGGAGATCCTCCGCCAAGCCGGTGTGAAGTGTAAAGTCACACCTATCCTTTCGTCAGAGTATCAGTACCGCACTCCGCGTCCGCATTATAGCGTTCTGGATAAGGCAAAGATAAAAACTACGTTCGGTATCGCTATTCCTTATTGGACCGATAGCCTCCGCCATTGCCTACAATCACTGTAACGGACCGATTTAGATTTTCTTACCGTCGCGTAAAATTTTGCAAAAAAATTTGCATATATCAAAAAAAAGTAGTAATTTTGCAGCCGAAATCGAGAAAATGTAGTATTATGGCAACGAAAGAAAGAAACTTAGACAATCATGTGGCACATACAGGTATTGCCAAAACTCGTTGGATAGAGCTGAACACTTCTGTTCCTGCTATGTCGGTTTTGATAGGTGGCGTTAATATTTTTGGGTGTTGAGATTATGGGAGTAATGACAAAAAAATACCAGTCATTGCAAGAATGCTTAGTAACCGACTGCAATGTATATTGTCCTGCTGACACGCATAAATGCATGAAAGTAAAACAAGTCCTTTGGGATACCGGCTCTACAGGAACTCTTATTTCTGCTCAAATAGTTTCCACATTAGGATTATCACCTATTGGCAAAATAGGAGTATCGGGATATAATAAAGGTGTAGATATCAAGAATCTCTATCTTATTCATGTTGGCTTACCAACAGGAGATGTTGTTCTTAATGTACAAGCGATGGAATGTGATAGTGAAGATTATGATGTTGTTCTTGGTATGGATATTATCAATCAAGGAGACTTCGCATTTACAAACAAAGATGGTCAAAGTATCTTCTCCTTTAGGATACCAAGTAAGGAGCATATAGAATTAGCAGAATAGCCAATGCCACCTAATAATATACATTGAGCAACGCAATTGCCCTCCCCAGAAATGGGGGGGGTAATTTGTTGATATATAGTAAGTTATAGAAATTAACAACAATTATTAACTAAATTTTTATGAAGAAAATTTTTACATTTTTTGCAGCCCTGACGCTGAGTGCAGGACTGTGGGCAGCGGCTCCTGCCAACGCTGAGAGTGTTGACCTTGGTTTAAGTGTTAAATGGGCAACCTTCAATGTGGGTGCTACTACGCCCGAAGGTTATGGCGATTATTTCGCTTGGGGTGAAACAGAACCCTATTATGCCGACACAACTACCAAACCCATTACTTGGAAAACAGGCAAAGAAAACGGCTATACTTGGCAGTCCTATTGTAGTAGTGGCGAATTTGTTGAGTGGAGCACTCCTCCCTATGATGCCTCTACTAAAATTCTAAAACCGGAGTACGATGCTGCTACCGCTAATTGGGGTAGCGATTGGCGCATGCCAACTAAGGACGAGATAAATGAATTGTTAAATGAATGCGATTGGGAATGGACGGAAGACAACAATGGTACAGGAGTAAAAGGTTACATTGTAAAGAGCAAAGCAGCAGGCAACAACAATTCAATCTTTTTGCCCGCTGCCGGCTACCACAACGGTATATCGGAGCGCGCAGATGACGGTATAAGAGGCAACTACGGGTCTTCATTGTTCTACGAGACTACTGCGAGCCGCGCGTATTACCTCGTCTTCTATTCGTATTCAAAGGATTGGAATCATGGTTATCGCTACCAAGGACGATCTGTTAGACCTGTAACTACCAAGTCGATTGTACCAACTGCTCTGCCGACACTGAAGAACGCAGACAAAGCCCCTGTCCGCAAGTATATCAAAGATGGTCGCTTCGAAATGGAAATCAACGGCAAAAACTACAACGCCCTTGGTACTGAACTCTAAGACCCTGCTTATTCTTATATGATTTACTTTTAAAGTAAAGAATATAAATTCTTTTCCATCGCAGCCTCTCGGGGTTGCGATGGTTATTTGTAAATTCCGCCACAACAAAAACGGCAAAAGACTTCTATACAGGACGGGTTGCCCTCGGGCATCCCCTTAGACAAACGCGGTAATCACGCGGTAATAACGCGGAAATCACGCGGAACTGGAGGCTAAAAGACCTTACGCGACGCGAAGAATAATCAAGAGGGAGCGATATACCCCAAAATTGCAAACAAAATATAGCAAAATGCAGAAAAATTGAAAAAAAATGCACCTCCCTCTTTCGTATATGAAAAATTTTCTGTAATTTTGCATTCGCAAAAGACAAAAGTCTAAAACTAATGACAAAAAACTAAAGACAAAAAATAACTAATAACTTAAAAACATTACAATTATGACTAAAGTTGGTATCAATGGTTTTGGCCGTATTGGACGTTTCGTTTTCCGCGCTGCGCAAAACCGCAATGACATTGAAATCGTAGGAATTAACGACCTTTGCCCTGCTACGTATTTGGCATATATGCTTAAGTACGACACGATGCACGGTCAGTTCGAAGGCACTATCGAGGCTGAGGACTTCAAAGACGCTGAGGGTAACGTTAACGGTGGTAAACTCATCATCAATGGTAAGACCATCCGCGTAACCGCTTGCAAGAACCCTGCTGACCTCGCTTGGAACGAAGTAGGCGCTGAGTACGTTGTTGAATCTACCGGTCTGTTCCTCACCAAAGAGAAAGCACAAGCTCATATCCAAGCCGGTGCTAAATACGTGGTTATGTCCGCTCCTTCGAAGGACGGCACTCCTATGTTCCTTTGCGGTGTAAACGAGAAGACCTACGTTAAGGGAACTCAATTCGTTTCCAACGCTTCTTGCACCACTAACTGCTTGGCTCCTATCGCTAAGGTGCTCAACGATAACTTCGGTATCGCTGACGGTTTGATGACCACTGTTCACTCCACTACCGCTACTCAAAAGACCGTTGATGGTCCTTCGATGAAAGACTGGCGCGGTGGCCGTGCTGCTAGCGGAAACATCATCCCCAGCTCCACCGGTGCTGCTAAGGCTGTAGGTAAGGTTATTCCTGAGCTCAATGGTAAACTGACCGGTATGGCTATGCGCGTTCCTACCTTGGATGTTAGCGTTGTTGACCTTACCGTTAACTTGAAGAAACCTGCTAAATACGACGAGATCTGCGCCGCTATGAAGAAAGCTTCTGAAGGCGAACTCAAAGGTATTCTCGGTTATACCGAAGACGCTGTTGTAAGTAGCGACTTCTTGGGTTGCACCCTTACTTCTATCTTCGATGCTAAAGCCGGTATCGCACTGACCGACACCTTCGTTAAGGTTGTTAGCTGGTACGATAACGAGATCGGTTACTCCAACAAAGTGCTTGACCTCATTGCTTACATGGCTAAAGTAAACGGTTAATGAACTACCGCCTCTGTGGCCATTCCGGCCTATATCTTCCCGAGATCTCTCTCGGATTATGGCATAATTTCGGCTCTGTCGATAACTATGATAATGCCCGTGATATCCTTCTCCACGCGTGGGAGAAGGGTATCACTCATTTTGACCTTGCTAATAACTATGGTCCTGAACCCGGCTCTGCCGAGATTACGTTCGGCCGCGTCCTCCAATCTGATTTGGCTTCTCACCGCGATGAAATGATTATCTCCTCCAAAGCCGGCTTCCGAATGTGGGATGGCCCATACGGAGATGGAAACTCTCGTAAGTATATCATCGCCTCTTGCGACCAATCTCTCCGACGGATGCACCTCGACTACGTGGATATCTTCTATACCCACCGCTACGATCCTAATACGCCTATTGAGGAAACGGCGGAAGCACTCATCCAACTCGTTCGCTCAGGGAAAGCCCTGTATATAGGTATCAGCAACTATCCTCCCGAACAACAACGCGCTATCTGCACTTATCTGGCAGCGGCACACGTGCCTTGCCTCATTGGGCAATATAAGGCAAACATGTTCTTCCAAGATACGCTCCAACAAAACCTACCTATCGCTCGCGAACTTGGAACAGGTTTTATCTGTTTCTCCCCTCTGGCACAAGGACTGTTGACCGATCGCTACCTTAATGGTATCCCTGCGGGCAGCCGCGCTACCAAAGAAGTCTTCCTTCATCGTTCAGATATATCAGAAGACTACCTCAAACGCGTTCGTCAACTCAATACCGAAGCACAAGCACAATCACTAACATTGAGCCAATATGCCCTCCGTTGGCTACTTGACCACGAAGGGGTTACTTCTGTGCTGATTGGTGCCAGTTCTGTTGCTCAATTGGATGTAAATCTAACATTTCGCAACTAATTTTATATTTTTTGAGTACAAACTGCAAAAAAAATTTGCATATATAAATATTTTTTTGTAATTTTGCGCCCGATATGAATTATAGATGGTAACGAAGACTATTTTTGTCAATATTTACATTTAATGGAGGATGCCGAAATGCCATAAGTGAGTAGGCTAAAATAATTAAAAATTAAATTATTATGAAGAAATTAACTGTTATTGCAATGACTGCACTCATCTGCATGTCTTGCGCATCGAAGAAGGAGGTAGCTCCTGCTCAAAACCCTGGTTATTCTCGTACCAAGATTGAGGTTCCTTGCAAAGAGTTCGGCTTTGATAATGCTGAATACTTCCGTGGTACCGGTACTGCAACCGCTTCTAACCAACAGAACGCTCGTAGAGCCGCTTTGCAAAATGCAAAAGCTATGGTTCGTGAGAAATTAGGTGGTTTTGTATCTGGTCTTTCGACCGACTATTCTCGTAACTTTGCAGGCGAGGGTCAAGCTTCTAAGGTTCAAAGCGCTATCGAAGGCGAATTTGCAACTCTCGTAGAGAAAGAGCTGAACGATGCTGAACAAACATGTGAGGACGGATATGTACTCGCTGATGGTTTGTTTGAATATTGGATTGCTATTCAAATCTCCAAGCAACAAATCGTTGAGGAATTGACTTCTAAACTCTCTGAAAACGAAGAGTTGGAGATCGAATTTAACCGCGATCAATTCCGCAAATATGCCGAAGAGAAAATGGCTAAAATGAAAGAAGCTCAGAAATGAACCGAATAATTAGCGTTATATGTATGATAGTTTGGGGGCTTAGTTTAAGCGCCCAAACTATTGTATATAATCGCCCCCATTGGATCGCTAAACCTCCGGTTGCTAAGAAAAGAGCAGCTTACTACTATCGCGTCACTTATGCGGAGGCAAGGACCTACCAAGAAGCTTATTCTAAAGCATTCGCAACCGCTATCTTGGAAAGTGCATGGAAACTGGGTGTCGCTGTGGATGTCAATTCCAATGCCGAATCTTTACAACGCGATATTGCTCAATCTATCAACGTAGATAATCGTCAAATGAAGATTCCTGTTAATAAAGTATGCGAATACCGAGAGGAAAAAGCCTCTTCAATGAATGTTTGCTTATACGTTCTGTGGCAAGTCGCTAAATACGGGAACATGGATCCTAAATTTGAAGACTATTGTAATTGTCAATAAAAAAGTATGAAAAAATCTTTACTCCTCATCTTAATTTTTGTATTAACAACGACCCTTCAAGCAGCACCCCCTACATGGGTTCGTCATACACCCAAACCCGATAATAACACCTACCGCTATGTGGTTGAATCTGCGGTCGGAACCTCCGAACAAGTCGCTCTAAATAAAGCGATGGGATTGGTCTTACAACACGCAATCATGCCACTGGGATTGGCTTTCAATTCCACACAAGTAGAGAATGCAATGCGAACGGGAACGATAGAATCACTTGTTACCGAATTTAAGATTCCTATTAACAAAGTGTGCACCTATCGTGTTAATAATAAAAACGGAGGAGTACGCGTTTATGTCCTTTGCCAAGTCGCTGTCGCAGGAAATATTGTGGTCAATTTTACCGACTTTAGAAACTGCGGATCCGCAGGGGACAATAACGTAGATATCAGTATGCGCCCTGAAGAATGGGGACTGTACGAAACAGATAGCTATTTTTCTGCATCCACTGAATTAGAATTGGAAAAAGGACAAAAACAAGCCGATCTGTGCGAAAAATTACAACAAGATGCTGAAAAACTCTTAGTCGCAGACCTCGGACTAAAAGATAGTTTCTTAATAAGAGACATAAAAACCGAAACTTCTTACGACAAACGTTCCAAAACAGCTTACGCTATCGCTTATATCGAAAAACAAAAAGTGGTGGACCTCTATACTTCTTATGTTGAGGACGCTCTCAATGCACAATATGTACTCCTAGATAATGCACAAAGTTTCTTGGACGAAGGAAATACAGAAAATGCCAAAGCTATATTGGAACAAATGCTCATTTCGATTAACGAAATGGAACCTAAACTGAATTTCTTGCGAGCCTATGCCACCTCTCGCTCCGCAGAACGAGACCTACAAGACTGCAAAGAATTGAAAAAACAAGTTACCGAAAAATCTATGCAAGCTGTCACAGGTGATAGCAAAGCACTCGAAAATAAAGTCCGCGAATATGTCCGTAATGGCATGATCGCTCTCTATAGAGAAAATAAAGTGGGAGACGCCCTGCGCTACCTCTTTGCGGCACAAGTGCTCTTGAGCGACCTTCCTAATAAAAATACGTTTACGGTAGATGTTCCACAACCCGATAACACAACCAAACCCACTATCGCTTCTGCCCATATTTCTCAACAAATTAAAAATATCCTTCAAGGAGTGAAAATCGTTTGCGATGGGTTCTTCCCCGGATCTTCTACGGAGGCGAAGTTGAGCTTTTTGTATAGAGATAAAGCCGTCACAAACCTCAACTATATCTATAACGATAACACCGGTTGGACCACCGAGACCAGACCCGTTAAAGACGGATGGTCAGTAGTGGACCTGCCTGCTAAAAATCACCCCCATACCATTCAAATAAAAATTGAATATCGCTATGCCGATGAGGCGTCTTTTGACCCTCAACTCAAAGTGAAAATGGCTAAATATGCCAAAGACTATGATTACGATGAGGTGGCTAAACATATTGTTCCAATATCGGAACAAATAATCCCTGAATTGTCAACTCAGAAAAATGTACAGGCTTCTACTACGTCTGCTGCCGCAAATACCAGTATGACACAAAACATTGTGGCTAACAAAGTGTCAAGCAGTTCCCATTCCGTTTCAGCAGTCGATTCTATACAATATCGCCGAGTGATTGACAAGATATGCGACGCTATCGCAAGCAAAAACTATCAAAATGCCTATACTTGCTTCACCGAAGAAGGCTATAAACAATATGAGAAACTCATCCGCTATGGCAATGCCCGTATCATCTGCCGTACCGATTGCCGTTTTATCAAATTAGGCGATGACGTGATGTGCCGTAGTATTCCTATGAGTTTCACGTTCTCTAAAGGAAAACAAACCATCGAAAATGTGGTCTTTACCTTTACTGAAAACAAGAAGGTAGATGGTATCCAATTCGCCCTTGAAGAACGCGCAGCAAGAAACATCATGGGCGATAAGCGTTATAGTGAAACATCCCAATTGACACTCATCAATTTTATGGAGAACTATAAAACCGCTTTCGCTCTCAAACGTCTTGATTATATCGAGTCTATCTTTGCCAACGATGCAGTCATCATTACAGGGCGCGTTCTGCAAAATACCCAACAAACAGATGCACACCAAATATTACTCGATAATATCGTCTATACACGACAAAATAAAAAGGAATATCTCGCCCGTTTGGAAAACTCCTTCAACTCTAAAGAGTGGATCAATATTAAGTTCGGTAATACCGACTTTGAGAAATCTGCACAAGGAGAGCAATTCGGTATCCGTTTATTACAAGACTATGCATCCTCTAACTACGGAGACAGAGGATACCTCTTCCTGCTCATTGATATATCAAATCCGGAAAAACCACTCATCCGCGTTCGTACTTGGCAACCGGAAACAACAACTCCTTTCTCTTTGGCAGATTACGATGCTATAACGGCAGCCCAACATTAAGACAATGAAAAAAACACTGCTCATAGTCGCTATTCTTCTTGCAGTCCTTGCTGCCGCAGGAGCTGTGTGGCATTTCTATATCCGGCCCCAAAAAATGGTGCCCGAACCCGAACCACAAGCAGTGCCTTCGCAAACACAACAAGAACCGTTAACACCGTCCGAACAAGAGCCTGCAACCCCCTCTGAGCAAACACAACAGCCTAAACATCATATAAAAACAGACCAATCAGATAAGAAAGAAACCTACGAACCCGAACGCGAAGCCAATCCGCTTCTCGTAGGCGTTTGGTGCGAAGATGTACATCCACAACACTATAAAGCATACTATGATGACCCCTGCGACGAGGAGACTTACTTCTGGGGCAAAGAGTGGAACGAGGCAGATAACGTCTATGAAGAAGACCTTACCTACCACGGCAACGGATGGTTCAAATGGTCTAAAACACAAAATGAACTGACCGAGATCTATGTCTCCGAACGAAGCAATATCTTGGTCCCTAACCACTATCGTATCGACAAACTCAACGATAGCACTTTTGTCTATACGTCCTTTAGAATAACGCAAAACGCCAAAAATCAACAACAAAAAGTGGCGTTCCGCGTCTATGGTTTTCATCGAAGATAATAAACATTACGGAATATGAAAAGATTTTTAACCCTTTCCCTCATCTTGGCAATGGCCACATCGGCTATGCCACAAAACTATCAAAAAGATTTTGAGTCTTTTAGAAAGAACCAACGTGCCCAATTTGGTAAGTTCGTTGAAGATAAACAAGCAGAATACGATGCCTATCGTAAACAAATCAATGACGAATATGCATCTTTCATGAAACAACGTTGGGAAGCCTTCATCGGTAAACCCTCTGTGCAACCACAACCCCAACCTGAGGTAACACCTGTCGTGTACGATGAACCTAAAACCGAACCTACTCAACCACAACCCGAACCCGTTATCCAAGAGATTCCTGTTCAACCTGATGTCGTGGTCGTTCCTACACCTACACCCGCTCCCGAACCGATTGCTCCCGTACAACCTAAAGAGGACGACAAGAAAGCAACCGAACGAGTTTCCATCAATTTCTATGGAACAATCGTTAGCGTGGACTTCCCTCAATCCGATAACTTCAAACTCGCTTCCCTTAACGAAACAGACCTCGCTGAGGCGTGGAAACAACTATCCAATAGCCAATACGATGTCACACTCGCTAACTGCCTTTCCGCTCGCAAAAGCCTTGAACTATGCGACTGGGGATACCTTGAACTTATCAAAGGTATAACCAAAAAACAATATGGCGCATCCAACGAAGCTGTCTTTATGCAAGCTTTCCTTATGACTCAATCCGGCTATAAAATACGCTTGGCTAAAGATGCTAAACAACTCTACCTCCTCATCAATAGCTCCTTCGACCTGTTTGATTATGGCTACTATGTCATCAATGGACAAACATATTACGCTATCGACTGCGAGGCAAATGAATTACAAATCTGCCCCGCTGCCGTGGAGAAAGAAAATGCACTGTCACTCCAAATAGCTAAAACACAAAAACTAAACGAAGACCTCTCGGAAAAACGTAAACTTACTTCTAAAAAAGGAGTAACAACATCCTCCTGCGTCAATAAAAACGAAATAAGTTTCTATAATAACTACCCCAGCGGTTTTGTTAATAATGATGTCACTACCACATGGGCTGCTTATGCAAACACCCCCCTGGATCCTAAAATCCAAGCACAACTCTATCCCACTTTCCAAAAGATTACTAAGGATATGAGCCAACAAGATGCGGTAAACATCATTCTTAACTGGGTACAAACCGCTTTCGAATACGAATATGACGATAAAGTGTGGGGAGAAGACCGGACTTTCTTTGCGGCCGAAACACTCTATTATCCCTACTGCGATTGCGAAGACCGTAGCGTCCTCTTCTCTCGACTGATACGCGATATCCTCCATCTGCCCGTCGTCTTACTCTACTATCCCGGACACCTCGCTACCGCAGTGGGCTTTACACAAGACGTACAAGGGGACTACCTTACCTATAACAATAAAAAGTACGTAGTTTGCGACCCAACATATATCGGTGCTCCCGTCGGCAAAACAATGCCCAAAATGGATAATACACAAGCTAAAATAGTGGTTCTACAATAATATATTATTACACTTTGTCATGAAAAGGTTTATTGCTCTTGTAATTCTTGCCCTCTGCTTTGCTCAAGGCATCTTATGGGCCGATGAAAACCCTGCTGTAACCAAAGCCCTACGCGCTAAATATGCGATGGCACAGTATCACCCCGAATATGGAGGATGGTACCTCATCCGTTATGCAAGTGGAAACCAAACATTATATGGTTTCTGTGATAGCAAAGGAAACGTAGTGGCACAAAACGCAACCGAATATAAACTGCATAAAGGCTATATCGAACTCTATATCCTCGATGTCAACCAAAAACAACAACACGACCTCTGGGAACAAAAAATGATCCAATACCGAAAGGATTATGCTAAATATGATAGGGTGCGGGGCGACTACGAAAACGAACTCGCCAACTACCGCGCTCGCTTGAAAGAGGCAGAAGCGGAAGCAAAACGACTCCATCAACAAGCCCGCGATGCGGCCTATAACGACTATATACGTCGCGCTCAAGCCCAAATGCAACAAAACTCTTACAATGCCGCTGCTGCCGGAGGAGGATGGGCTGGATTGGGAGCTGCCTTAGGAAACCTTATCGGTACCGCCGTCACCGCCGGCACAATGAAGAAAAATGCGGAGGCTGCGGCTAATGCCGTCAAATATGACCCTATCTACAAAAGCGTTATCTCTCAACGCGGACTTTCTTACGCTCCCGCAGAACCCTATAACCCTTGCCCTACCAAACCCGTAGAACCCAGCAACGGCTTCTCTTGGGAGACTTATCCATTGCTCCAACCTTGTCCCTATTCCTATATCGAATATAGCGCAATCCAAGAAGTGGGTGGCTATGCCGACGTGAAGAAAGATGGCGAATATGGACTCGTGGACGCTTCCCTCAAACTAATCTATCCGTGCAATAGCTCTGTTTCCCTCAAAAAAGGCAAGGTATTCGACATGCAAAGAGTCCTTGTCAATGACCACTATGGACTGCTTAATAAACGAAGCGAAGAAGTTCTCAAACCTATCTATGATGACATTGTAGCAGATGGAGAAATTATTATGGCAAAGAAAGATGGACTATGGGCTATCTATACCCAACAAGGTAAACCCCTAACCCAACACCTCTATTCCTCCTACCAAGCCAAAGGGGATAATTTCCTCTGTGACCAAAAAGGCAAAATAGCCCTCGTCACCAGAAAAGGACAATCCGTCCTTCCCGCTAACCTCGATAGAATAGCCGATGTGGCTGGAGACCTCTATTGCTACCAAAACAATAAGGTCGGACTCTATTCCGTTACCGGAACGATGATCTTCCCCATCGAGTATAACTCCATGGAACTGATAGACAACTACTTCAAAGTAAACAAAGACTCCGGCTACGGACTCTATACCAAAAAAGCCAAATGTGTCTATCCCTGCTCCTTCCAAGACCTCAAACTCGGTACTATCAACCAACGCAAAGTGGTGTATCTTGAGAATAATAACCGATGGGGCGTACAAGATGTGCAAACACAAGACACCATCCTACCTATTGCTTTCTCCGATGTTGCTGTCCGAAAGTTTGGCGGTATATCCTATTGGCTAACGAACCTCAACGGCAAATATGGACTCTATAACGCAGAAGGATTGTTCCTTATCCCATGCTCATACGACCAAATAACCGAAACCAAACTCTTTGACCGAACGATGTTCCTTGCCAAAAAAGGCAACACCATCAGCCTCTTCGGACCTATGGGATTGCCAATCATCCCTTACCAACGATACAATGATTATGAATGGAAAGAACCTTTCTTCTATGTCAAACTAAATAATAAACAGGGTGTCGTTACCTCCCGTGGACAAGAGATCGTTCCTTGCGAATATGACAACCTGTCCTTCATCAAATCCGACTCATGCTTTGTGGGCGTTGTGGATGGCAAATCCACGATCGTCTCTATGCAAGGTACACGCCTGTTTGATCCTATACCTTATCGCATCATCAAAACTACACCTTTCTATATCGTCATCCTCGATGCTCATACAGGACGACTGGGCCTGTGTTCCTATGCGGGAAGTGCTTTTGTACAACCCAAATGTAAAGACTTCAAAGCCGTTTCTCAAGCCTTTGATAAGTATATCAAGAAGAATGGTGTTCCGGGCGAGAATTTAGCTAAAACCAAACTCCTTAAACAGGACTGCGCCCTCATGCAACAAAACGATATTGCAGCCGCTAAAAAACGTATGTCCTTCAGTTATCTTGCCAAAACACAAGTCGAGGAATATATCAACTCGTGGCAACAACAAACTGAGTTCGAGAAAACAAGCGATTGGAAAAAACGTGTGAACGAACAAACACGAGCACAACAAGTCTTTAGACGTACAAAAGATGCAGAGAAACTCTATATCGATCGCGAAAAACGCCAAATCAAGTTTAACCTGCAACTCAAACAATATGACCCCGATAATGAGACCTATCTGGTGACGGACTCTACCTTCGGAAAAATGTTGGTGAGTGTGCCTATCAACGAGGCAGAATACTTTAGAACAAATTGGAACTCACTCAAGACAACGCCTACGTTCTTCGTTGATAATGACCAAATAAACGTTTCTAAAATGGTCTTTACTGCCCCCAATGGTAAGGCGTACGAGTATGCAAACGACCGAGCACTCAACTACGCAGTAGCCGATGTGGATTATGACTTCAACGACTTCAATAAAGACAAGAGAACCGCTCTCCAAGACGGACTCACTTCTATCGAAGTGCCTTCTCTGTTCGTGATGCAAGAGGTTTCGTCTGTCCTCACTTCCTATAACAACGACTTTGCTTCCTTTAATATGCCCGATAAAGATGACTCCTTCCCCTTTGCTCTTTTCCGTGTCAAACTGGAAGGCGACACAAAGGCTGTTAAAATGGCTAAACAGGAACTCAGACTCTACCTCGGACAGATGTTCGTTACACAGGCTATGGTTACATCCTATTCGAATGAAATACTCTTCCTTATCCCTGTGGGTGTGAGAAACGTAATGCTCGACGGAGGCGATGGACACGAGAGACAAACCCTCTTCTCCGGACCGCTACGTAGTAACAAGATTTACGACGGAATCGTCAAAGTTCAATAATCAATAAATAATCAATTATGCGCAAACTATTAATCATTCCTTGTCTGTTGATGGCATTAACCTCCTATGCCCAACTCATCATCGTTGAGGGTGTCGTACTCAGCGATCAGAACGAACCCCTCGCGGGTGTTACTATCACTTATGGAGATAAGAAGACCACTACTTCCAATGCGGAAGGAAGCTTTGCTTTCGAAGCTATTGGGGGGTCTGATGTGTCCTTTAGCTTGGCTGGCTATCGTCCCACTAAACTGCCTGCACAGGAGGTGATGCTCGTTCTCCTTAAAGGTAAAAAGGGTTCTTCTTCCGCTGCCGTAGCGGCTGCTACACCGGCTGTCACCTATCAACCTGCACCAACCCAAAAGGAAAAACCTGCACCCACTCCAACACCTACATATTCTGCTCCTAAGAAAACAACGTCTTCTTATTCCAATGACGATTGGCGGATGTTCATTACCGCTAATACCGCCTATTCCCTACAACAGTCTGCAATGAAGGGTATCTCTGGCTTTGGACTGACACTGGGTATGTTCAAAACCGGTGGCTGGTATGCCAGTTTCATGATGGGGCCCCAATTCCCTAAAACGCAAATGCCTTTTGCTCGCTCTGCTACCGATTTTCTCTATACCGGTAATACCAAAGTATCGCGCTGGTCAGGAACGTTCGGTTTCTTGGCGGGACGCGTGGTCTATTTCTATGCCGGCGTGGGTTATGGACGTCGCACCGTGTTCTGCGAAGCCTATGACGATGATGCCATCCCTCGCTATTGGGTACCGATGGAGTCTAAGACATCTATCCGCAATGGTATGATGTGCGAAGCAGGACTGCTCGCTAATATCAAAGGATTCGTCCTCACGGCAGGCGCTAACTGCCTCACCGATTTTAATAACACCCTCTTCTGGGAATTAAAATTCGGTATCGGTGGCTGCTTCCGTGTTAACTAATCACCAATCAAAAATCACCAATCACCAATCACCAATCACCAATCACAAATCACAAATGAAAAAATATATTTATCTCTTAGCTTTCGCAGCAAGTCTATGCCTCACTTCTTGTGAGAAAGAACAATCCATGACTCAGTTGGATGTTAAACTTCTTCAGTCCACGTTCTTCCCTCCACGCCAATTGGTTGTTGCAGGCTCCATTAAAACGAGCGGGTTTACCCCTAACCCTACCGATATACGTTATGGCGTGACGTTGGCTCCCTATTCCAATCCTACGATTTATGATACCTATTGGTACTTTGATGGTACGGTTGAGTCTGACGAAAATAGATGGTCTCACGACGGAACCTTTACCATGTGCTTTAGCGATCAGTTTGTGCCGGGCAACACGTATTATGTCCGCGCTATGGCAACCACGGAATCAGAGACGAGTGTGGTTTATGGAAACGAATATTCGTTCTCTGTGCCTCGTAATATCCCTACGATGGATACCATTCTCTATGTGGACAATATCACATCGAACTCCGCGAAAGTAACTTTTACCGTCAAAGAGACTGGTGGATATACTATTACGGAATATGGTGTAAGATGGGCATATACGGCTGATATGACAACTTCTTCACGTAGATATTATACCAAAAGCCCCGAACTCAATAAGCCCCAAACCATTACATTGTCCAACCTCAAAGCCGGAACAAGATACGAGATTCGTGCTTACGCTACCAATGGTTCGGGTACAGCTTATTCGGATGGATATTATTTTATAACGAGTAAATAATCGCTAATGCGGATATCTTCTTATATCCTCGTCACTATTCTTCTGTTAGCTCTGGGGACTTACTTTGGCTTTGAAGCCTGGAAGGCCCTGGAGTTGCAGTGGGCATTAGGGGTGAAGTGGTTTAATAACTACCACCATACCACTATCTATCCGTGGTTCTTGTGGGTAACAGCTGGAAGCATTGTCTTCCCGCTGATGCACCGTTTCTGGAATAAGAATATTGAGATGACGATGACTTTTACCCACGAACTCACACATACTATCACCGGCTTGCTTTTGTTTCGTCGCATACATTCTTTCCAAGCCGAAGAACAAGGAACAGGGGTTATCTATTCGAGTGGTTCTAAAGCCTCACATTTATTGGTATCCCTCGCTCCTTATTGCTTTCCTATCTATACAATACCGCTTTTGCTTCTGCGTTGTATTATCTTACCCGATAAGTTAGCTATCATTGATGTTCTTGTCGGATTTACGTTGGGGTTGCACGGCACTTGTATCCGTACACAGATAGGGAACCATCAATCGGATATTAATCAATATGCGTGTTGGTTCAGTTATTTATATATCGTTGTTGTGTGGCTTTTTATGCTCAGTTTACTTCTGACCTCATACGAACCGCAAACAACCATCTTCCTTGCTTTCCGTAATTTTGGACTTGATATCTGGCATTATCTCCTTATTGCCTGGAACTGGATTTGCTCTTTCTTTCCTTTGTCATAACCCCATGAGTGCGTACGGTGCGTCCTATTGTTTCTATAAACACACATACGCGCGAGTGTAGTATTAGAAAGTATTTTAGCGGCCTCGGCTCGACGATTCTTTAGAAAAACGTCTGTCTATCCAAGCTGCGGTAGGAGATGGCTTCTATGATGTGGGTGGGTTGGATGTCGGCACTGCCCTCTAAGTCCGCTATCGTACGAGCGACCTTCAATATCCTATCGTATGCGCGTGCGCTGAGACCTAACTTCGTCATCGCCGTTTCTAACATCTTGTCGCATTGCTCGCTCAGTACGCAATATTTGCGTACCTGAGAGGGGGACATCATTGCGTTGCAATAGGTTTGACCGCTATCGCTGAAAGACCGCTGCGCTGTAGGACCGGCTGCGCCTGTAAGACCGCCTTCGGCTGAAAGAAAGCGTTCGTATTGTATCTTACGGGCTTTGAGGACACGCTCCCGTATGACAGCGGAAGACTCGCCCGGTTGTTGGTCCTTGAGTTGGTCGTATGGCACGGCTTGGATAGAGCACTGGATATCAATGCGGTCAAGTAGCGGACCGCTGATCTTACTCATATATTTATGTACCTGCGCGGGTGTACATGTACACGGGTGCGCGGGGTTATTCTCACCATAATGTCCGCAGGGGCAGGGGTTCATGGCGGCCACGAGCATAAACGATGCCGGATAGTCAATGGTTCCATTGGCACGCGCCACGGTAATGCGTCTATCCTCCATGGGTTGGCGCATGACTTCCAGCACGGAGCGATGGTACTCGGGCAGTTCGTCAAGGAAGAGCACCCCATTATGTGCTAAAGATATCTCCCCCGGGTGTGGGTTCTGTCCGCCACCCACCAAAGCGACGTTTGTTATCGTGTGGTGAGGGGCTCGGAAGGGACGTTGCACGATGAGGGAAGAAGACGTGGTGGATTTCTTTTTAGAGAGTAGTCCTGTGACCGAATGGATTTTTGTAGTTTCTAAAGCTTCTTCCAGCGTGAGGGGAGGGAGGATGGTTGGGATACGTTTGGCAATCATAGACTTGCCGGCTCCGGGAGGACCAATCATGAGGAGGTTATGTCCACCGGCAGCAGCCACTTCGATGGCACGGCGGGTGGTTTGTTGTCCACGAACATCGGAAAAATCAATATCAGTAGGGTAGGACTCTTCGCGGAAGAGGGACTCTATGTTAATCGTTGTAGGTTCAAAGGATTGTTGGTCATTGAGGAATTGTATCACCTCCTGTAAGCTATTCATTCCATAAACGGTCAGTCCTTGTACGACGGCAGCTTCAGCGGCATTATCAGCAGGTACAATCATGGTATGAATGCCTTTTTTCTGTGCGCACATCGCCATGGGTAAGACGCCTTTGATGGGTTGAAGTGTTCCATCAAGGGATAGTTCTCCCATAATCATCAGGTCTTTGAGTTTGGTGGTTTGGAGTTCTTCTGATGCCACGAGCATACCAATAGCGAGAGGAAGGTCGTAAGCGGCGCCTTCTTTTTTGATGTCGGCAGGGGACATATTGATGGTGATGGTTCGTTTAGGAGACTCATAGCCATTCACCATAAGAGCAGCGATGATACGTTCGTGCGCTTCTTTGACGGCATTATCGGGTAATCCTACTAAAGTGAAGTCATAGCCGGCCGTGGCATGTACTTCAATGGTGATAGGAACGGCTTCAATGCCGACAGCAGCGGCAGCGTGAATTTTAATTAACATAAAGGCATTTACTATTTGACAATTTACAATTTACCATTTATTTTTTATTGGGTTTGCGCCAGTTGAAGTCGTGTTTGAAGACAAAACCAACGCCTTGGATAGTACTCGCTTGACGCAAGGAATATTTATCTACCATGTGTGTATAACCCTTAATACGGAACTTACCATTCTTGGTGAGCATATATTCGACATCCACATCTCCAAAGAAGGGACGATTCGTGATGTCGTTATATCGATAGCCTATATCTCCATTGATAACCAACCGATCTACCGGCTGTAGTTGGAACTTAGCTTCTGCCTCGTATGCTGCATCTGCTCCTTGACCATCTTTGCGAACGTTAAAGCCCATAGAGAACACATTGGAGAGTTTACCTAACCAGTTGTTGATTTGTCCCGTGATAGTGGAAGATACCAGCGAATACATCTCGTTCGTGCCTACTGCCGTAGTTGTCGCCATATATTCGGGGGTGTAGAATCGGCTGAAAACGAGCAAGTAAATAACTTGCCGCATTAGCATCTCCTCCGTATTGATGATGGTTTTGACATGGTCCGCAATCTCTTGTTCGCTTTGAGGAAGTGACAAAGCAAAGCGTATCTGCGGGTTATCGAGTGTACCCCGTAAGTTAATGGATGTGGTCACCGGTATATTTGTGCGCGAGGTGGCTACGGAGGTTACATCAGAGCCAAAGAGGTCTTTGAGTGAAGCCGTTACCGTATAATTGGCTGTGACATCTAACATAGGCATTTCCGGTACACCGGACCAAATGATTTGTCCTCCATCCACAAGAGTGAAGTCGCGACGAATCATGTTTCCTACCGTGAACCCCATCGTACCCGATTGTACTGTATAAGTGCCCACCATAGAAATGATATCGGTCAAGTCATCATAACCAATCGTGATAGCCCCATCCCCACGAGCTTTGATCTCGTCACCGGTTCGCTCATTGAGTACTAATCCAAACAAGAGGTTGGGTTGTACATCTACATTCAGTGCCATCTTAAAACGTGTTCCCCGAGAGTTGATGGCGGAGGACCGGAAATCGGGCAACTCGTCGTCATCATCCTCAATACGCTCTACGTCGTTGTGGTTGTAGAAGGTGATAAAAGAGTTATCGCTTGCGCTCGAAGCAAAAGAGGTGTTAAAGCGGAAAGTAGAGTTCCCTGTAGAGGCTGCACTGGCAGTCAACGTCACTAACTCTTCATCGCCATCAATACGGACTTCTCCGGATGCGTAAGTCTTTCCCGAGAGCATCTCTCCTTGTTGATAGGGGAGGTTAAAGACAAGGGCATTATTCGGTTTGGCGTAGATATTAAACTTAAAGTCGCGGAAATAATCATCATGCTTGAGTACGCCATCTAAGTTGATGGTGTTGTTCTCCTCATCATGCAAGGTTAGGTTAGGGAACCTCACTGCCGTTGAATCAAGGAAGATAGAGTCCGAAACGAAATATCGACAACCCGTATAAGGGATAGTCAGTCCCACTTTATCGGCGTATGCTTTCGCTAAGACCCAAGTCTTTTTTCCTTCGCCAAACACATTCACCACTCCGGACGCGCGACCGGAAATGTCGGTAATAAACCCGGATGTCCAGTGGTTGATGAAGGCTACTGAGATAGAATCGGGATAGATATTCAATCCCCATCTCTTTCTTCCGGTAGTCTCAACGATGCCATCAAAATGTGCAACGCTTTTTTCGCCCTCCGTCACATTCGCGTCAATAAGGATGTTATAGTTGCTCTTATCGAGGGTTAACTTACCGACGGCATCACCAACAGGATAGCCATTCAGTCCGGCATCTTTGAGTTCTACATCCGCCTCAAACGCCGGAGAAGAGAATAACGAATAGAGTTTTGCCCAGCCCGTCACTTTACCTTGTACGGTCATGACGCTGGTAGGCAGTAAGAAATTCATGAAGTAGTCCGCCTTCAACTGACCTAATTGCACAGCTAACACATCGTTAGGAGAGGGTGAACCAATACCATTAGCCTCAATAAACTGGGTCTGCGTACCAATACGGAAATGGTCAATGATGAGCAGTGTATCTGCTACGCCATAAGAGATAAACGACTCATCAATATGGTAGATGCTATCCCCATACTGCAAATAGGAGGGATACAAGTGTACGTCCATCAAAGGATAGCCTGCATACTGCGCGAAGTGCGATGACAGAAGCACATCCCCCTCAATGAAACTCTCCTGTTGAAGTAAGGTCTTGTCCTCATCGGTTGGCGTGTGGGTAGCGGATTCTCCGCGTGAGGGATTGGTGTTTCGTATTGAGAGTGCCAATTGACAAGAGTCTTCTTGTGCAAACGAATGCAGCACGAGTTTGGTATTTCCCGTTTTTGCAGAGAAATTAACGTTGGCTCGGTTGGCTAAGTTGTCACTATCAAAAGTGATATCCTCTACTTTAATCTTCCCTATAGCGAAAGAGGGTATATATCCCTGTATGATCCATTGGTTGGCCTCCTCATTGACATAGCCTTTCATCACCGGATAATCGGAGATACGGACGGGCAGTCTCAATACTCGTTGGAGGTGTTTAAGTTCGCGACCATAGAGGTAGAAACGGAAGTTATTGTTGGATGGTTGTGCTAATATCTTCCGTCGTGCGTCTTTACCAAAGAGCTGCGGCATGTAATAAATAGCTTGTTTCTTCATGGTGGTCAGGAGGGTCCCATATTCCATCTGTCCCGTGAGGTTACCCGCCAAGAAATCCGAGGTGAGTTTAATCAGTTTGTTATGGTTGGCTGTAGCTTGGTGAGTAAACGATAACTCATCCATCCAGATAGAGTCGTCGCCATTGCGCAGGGCGAGTGAATCAACGATAAGTTCAGCATTAAGGTCCTCCCAATCAGAGAAAGCTGCGTGTCCTCGTACATGAGTGGATGCTGCTACCTCTTCCAACGCTGAACCTAAATGTAGGTTCCCCGGTAGGAACTTCTTAAGTGCCATCTCTAAGTCTAAGACGTAGTGTTGGCCTTGTTTCTCTGCATAGACTTGGCTGCCAAAGATAATGTTAGAGTCATTGATAGCGATGGCTCCGGAGTACTTATCCTTGCCGGCTTCGCCGTTGAGTTGTATATCGCGATACGTATAATCGAATAAACTGAACTCCGAGATAAGCATGGCCAACTGCGCCTTAAACTGATCCGGAGTCATGGCAATCGAAGTATGTACGTCCAGCGAGATGTTGCCCACCTCTTTGTTTCCTAAGGCTTGTCCTATGCGGAAGGACTTGGTGCTTATTCCGCCTCTGAAAGTAAGCGTTTGGAAGGTGGAGTCTATTTGTAAATGTCCATCGGTAGTGATTGAACCTAAGGCTGTTCGGAAAGCACCTCGTAGGGTTAGGTCTCGCGCCCAACCGCTGACTTGTCCACGATAATGGACTTGTCCTAAACTGCGTACTGAAGCGGGAAGGTTAAAGGGAGTGTTTTTTACATCTGCAATAACGTCCTGTATCATTCCGGCATTGACAAAGAAATCGCGACAAGTGGCTTTGATATAGGTGCTGTCTATGTTCGGTAGCCCTCGCACCACGACATCGGCTGCGAGTACTTGCTGTTTGTTATAGTGCATGTCTAACTTATGCAAATCGATCGAATCGAGGGTACCACTCATTAGTACTTGCAAGTGCATCTGCCGACGCAAGTTAACTAACGAGGGTTCTATCATTGCCAAGTCTGCGAGACAGATGGATAAGTCATCTAACTTAAGGTACGTGGTGATAAACGGAGCCATCTGTGTCAGTGCATCAAGAGAGAGTCTTTCCCTCGCTGCGAGAGGGAAAGAGATTCGCATATCATCCAGATTGACAGCCGAATGAGGTAGTTTAAGTTGTAGGTCCGGTATCCAAAAATAGGTTTTACCGGCGAGTAACTCGGTATGCAAGTGTTCTAAGAGCAAGGGTTGGATACCTTGTGCTCTATGGGGCAAGCAGGTATAAGAAGCTTGCATATCGTCAAGCACCACGTTAAGGGTGTCTTGTGCTAACGCATTGAGTTTGAGTTGCAACGATTGGATGTCGGCCAAATGGTCATCGTACCTCAGTCGCGTATTCGTGACAGAGATATTCGGGGCAGCGATGAACGTCTTGGATGCGGAAAGCGAATCTGAAGTCTCAAACAAAGGTAAGAGGAAATCGTAGTTATGGTCGTGTAAGTTGAGGTAACCTTCCTTAACATGGGTTTTGGTTATCGTTACCTTATGCTTCATCAAATCCCGCATTCGGAGACGGGCATATACTTCGCGGATATACAAAAGGGTGTCTTGCTGTTGGTCTTCTACATAGATATCTTCCACCCGAATAGTGGCGGGAAGAGTATATTTGACCTTACCTATACGAAGGTTGGTGTGTATCCCCTGGCTTAGCTCACTCGTGATTACTTCCACCGCACGAGTTTGCAATTCGCTATTGGATAACAATGCCAATCCCACTCCACCTAACAGCAATAGGGAGAGGAGAATAAGGGACAATATATACAAGATGCGTTTCACACTTTTGTAAATTAAGCCTACAAAATTACTAAAATAATTTTGAATATACAAATAAAAGTGTGATTTTGTATGCTATTTTGCCCTAAAACGAGTAAAAACGGCAAAAAAAAAGAGCCTCAAGGCTCTTCTTTTCTCCAGGCAATGTCCGGATTACTTCACGCGACGTGCTTCGATACGAGCACTCTTACCACGCAATTGACGGAGGTAATACAGTTTAGCGCGACGTACTTTACCGTATTTGTTGACGGTAATTTTCTCGATGAAAGGACTATCCATAGGGAAGATACGCTCAACACCTACGTTACCCGACATCTTACGAACAGTGAAACGTTTTTTGTCCTCAGAACCCTTGATGGCGATCACGTCACCGCGGAACTCTTGGATACGCTCCTTGTTACCTTCTTTAATACGATAAGCAACCGTTACTTGATCTCCGGCTGCAAAAGCTGGGAACTCTTTCTTCTCACCAGCAAATGCCTGTTCGGCAATTTTCAATAAATCCATTTCAGTAATCTTTAATGGTTAAATGGCTATAGCATACACTACGTTCGGCACTTTATATAAGCCCTAATCCTGATCGTCAGAGGCTAATAGTCGAAAATCGGTGCAAAAGTACTGCTTTTTTTTGACATGTGCAAATTTTTTTGCATTTTTTTGGATTTTTTTGCTGGATTTTCAGTTTGGATTTTCTTTTTGTCCTTGTTTGGATTTTTTCCCGTCGCGTTCCTCTCCGCTCGTCGGGGCATTCTTGTGCCCAATATATGGGGTCCCCGGAAAGCCTGCTTTCTGGGGAGAGGAGGAGTCGCGGGTACCTCTGCCGAAGCGGAGCTTTGGCATCGTACTGAGCGCACTCCGACGAGGACAGCCTTTTTTACGTGCGCGCAGATAGCAGTCCCTCGGAAACCGACGCCCCCATGGCGTCGCCCCTCCAACCCCCACCGACCCATCGGCGGGGACACAACTGTTTCTACGGGACTCTATCGTGCTCCTTGACCACCGTTCCGGCGCTGGCTGTCCTATGAGTACCTCTTAGCCACAAGCGCTAAATCGCTCCTTAGCGTAGCGCTCCTTAGGACCTTTGGTCCGCTAAATTCTCTCTGTTTCTCGCTTCCCGTTTCTTGTTTCTTGTTTCTTTTTCCTCATTCCTCAATAGCCCTTTGGGCGCTCATTCCTTTTTCCTCTCTGTTCCCTCCCTTTTGGCACGCTTTTTGTACCCTATATTTAGCCTTCAATAACGTCGGTCAATCGTCGGTCAATCGTCGGTCGAACGTAGGTCAATCATAGATAAAGCCTTTGTCAATCGTCTGTAAAACATAGGTCACAAGGGCTTTTGTAGGCCTACCGCTGTACTGTACAAGAACTGACACAAACGACTAAACGTCTAAACAACTAAACTATCAAATACATCAATTATGGCAAA
>JAZLHD010000187.1:0-21638 GCA_045616645.1 Paludibacteraceae bacterium | reverse complement strand
CCGAAAGAGGGTATGAACTCCGGACTTTATGTAGAATTCACAGGTGGCGGAACGAACCTCAATAATGTGAAGGCTCTGGATGGTAAACGTTATAACATCCTTGGCCAACCGGTCAACGAGACCTATCGCGGTATTGTGATTATGGATGGACAGACTTACCTCCAGTAAGTTGAATATAGGAAGAGGGCTCTTGGTTGAGCCCTCTTTCACGTATAATATTTATATATTAAGGAACGAGCGCGTGCGATGCGCGCGTGATACGCGCGTGGTTGCTTGGAGTGTTATTTAGTATAGAGAGAAGACGCTCGCACATTGAGTTTGCCTTCAAGATAAATAATTGGATTATCTGTTGATTTTTTCTCTACTTTCTCTAGAATCAATTGAGCTACTGTTTGTCCAATCTCCATGAGGGGTTGGGCAACGCTTGTTAGATTAGGTTCTACAAGGCTTGCAGATCGCGATTCAGAATAGCCTACGAGTGCGATATCTTTAGGGATGGATAGATGAGCATCTTTTATGGCTTTCATTGCCCCAATCGCAATGGGGTCATTTACGCAGAATACGGCATCGGGGAGAGGTTGCGCTTGTAAGAGTTGTTGCATTGCAGAATAGCCCTTGTCTTGCAAAATCCCGGCAGAAATAATATAATCTTGTCGAATAGGCATACCATATTTAATAAGGGTATCAATATATCCTTGTTTGCGTTGTTCGGTAATGTTTAGTTGAGAAGGTCCTGCAAGGTGTGCAATCCGTTTGAATCCTTGTTGAATGAGGTGTTCAACAGCCAAACAAGCCATGTGATAATCATTGATGACAACTTTAGGTGCTTCTATATCCCAACAGACGCGATTAAAAAAGACAATAGGGATACCTGCGTGGATGATTTCGTTATAAAGGGTTTTATCGGCTCCTTCACGTGTGACGGAGAGAATAATCCCATCTACGCGATTGTTCTCTAGCATACGTAAGTTTTTCTCTTCAGTAATAACGGATTCGTTAGATTGGGTGATAAGCAATTGATATCCATTTTCTTCAAGGATGGGCTGCAATCCCATAATGATACGTGGAAAGAACGAATTTTCCAATTCCGGGACCACTAATCCAATAAGATTGGTACGTTGTGTACTCAAGCGTTTAGCAACTAAATTTGGCTTGTAATGGAGTTCCTGTGCTTTTGCTAACACTTTTTGACGTGTCTGTTCGCTCACATCCCATTGGTTGGAGAGTGCGCGAGATACGGTAGCGATGGATACATTTAAGGCATGGGCAATATCCTTAATGGTAATTGTTTTCATACGCTATAAAGTTTAAAAATGTATGCAAAATTACATAAAACTTTTGATATATGCAAATTTTTCTATGATTGTAAACGTTTACGACGTTTTTTTTGTAAATAAATTTGGGTATATTGTATTTTTTTTGTATCTTTGCATCAAAATCTATCCATTATGAAAACACATTTTATTTGTTGCTTTCTATTTTTAGGTTTCGTTAGTCATATTGATGCTTCGTTGCGTATGCCAACTATCTTTGCTGATAGCATGGCTCTTCAGCAACAGTCGTTGGTTCCCATTTGGGGGCAAGCGGAATCGCATGCTCGTATAACAGTTCGTCCCAACTGGGGGAAATCTATTACAACAACTTCGGATGAAAATGGTTATTTTAAGGTGTTGATTCCGACGCCGGCTTATCGCGATATTAAGGAAGGACAGTTGACAATTCTATCTGGTCGTGATAGGATAGTGATACGTCATATCTTGTTTGCTGAGGTTTGGATGGCCGCAGGTCAAAGTAATATGGAGATGCGTTTGTTAGGAGGGAAAGTGATGCCTGTTTATGGTGCTGTTGAGGCGATAGCCCATAGTGCAGAAGGTTACCCTATACGATTTTATAAGATCCCTCATAAGACGGCTCCTCAACCTCAATGGCAAGGAGAAGGATGGTGGATGGAGTTAAATCCTTCTACTGCTGGTGATTTGAGTGCTTGTGCGTATTTTTTTGCAAAAGAGATTAGTCGCACGATGCAGACTCCTGTGGCTATTGTGCAATGTTGTTGGTCGGGAACGAAAATTGAGCCATGGATGAGTCCTGAAGCATTGCGTGCAGCGGGGGATGAACCAGAAAAATTGCCATCCGAACCTACGCGTCATCAGTCGTGCGGAATATATAATGGTCAAGTTAGTCCTATTATAGGTTTTGGGATAAAAGGAATGATTTGGTATCAAGGAGAGTCAAATACACATCAAAGGAGTGCCCATTATAAGGATTTGTTTGTGGCTTTTATTACTGAATTGCGCAAGCAATGGGGAGGGGGCTGTTGGCCTGTATATTTTGCACAATTAGCTCCTTATTTTTATACGGATGGCAGTGATTGCTATACTTTACGTGAGGCGCAGGAGGATGCTTCAAAAGAGTTGAAAAATTGTGGAATGGTGGTGCTGTTAGATGTGGGAGATTCGATCACTATTCATCCTGCATACAAGAAAGAAGTTGGGCAACGATTAGCCTATCAAGCGCTTCATAAAACGTATGGTTTGGTAAAACTTCCATGTGAGAGTCCTACATATAAGTCAATGGATATAAAAGAGGGGTATGTGATTCTTCATTTTGCTAATGCTTCCCAAGGAATTATGGTTAAAGGTAATGTGAGAGATTTGCTTATTGCGGGAGAGGATGGGGTATATTATGATGCTCAAGTACAGTGGACTAAAGAAGGACTTAAAGTATGGTCAGAAAGGGTGCCTAAGCCTATTGCTGTTCGCTATGGCTGGTGTAATTATACGATAGGTAGTTTATTCTCAACGTATGGATTTCCCGTGGCTCCCTTTAGAACCGATCGTCATAAATAATAAATTTTAATCAACTAATATGGGAACGTTAGATATTATTGTTATTGTCCTTTTTACGATAGGCATTATTGTAGCGGGAACTTCTTTTTCTCGTAAGGGTAAAGATATGAGTAGCTTCTTTGCTGCGGGTGGAGCCGTACCATGGTGGATGAGTGGATTGTCCTTGTTTATGGGGTTTTTCTCTGCAGGAACGTTTGTTGTATGGGGATCGATTGCGTACACACATGGAGTGGTAGCTATTACCATACAAAGTGGTATGTGTGTGGCAGGATTTTTGGTGGCTCTTTTGTTGGCTCATCGTTGGAAGCATACCCGGGTACTCACGGCAGCGGAGTATATTAATGAACGATTAGGGGGAAATACGAGAACCATCTATACTTATCTTTTCCTATTAGTTAGTTTGTTTACGACAGGAGCCTTTTTGTATCCAGTAGCAAAGATTGTAGAAGTAACAACGGGGTTGCCTTTGCAATGGGCTATTATTATTTTAGGTGCTGTTAGTATTTTGTATGTAGCAGTTGGTGGTCTTTGGGCTGTTGTGGTAACGGATGTATTGCAGTTTTTTATTCTCACGTCAGCTGTATTAATTGTTGTTCCTCTGTCTTTCAAGCATGTAGGAGGTGTGGATGTGTTCATACAGAATGCACCTAACGGATTTTTTCAATTGGTGAATAGTGAATATACGTTGGCATTTGTGATTGCATTTTGTTTATATAATTTCATTTTTTTAGGTGGCAATTGGAGTTATGTACAACGATACACAAGTGTACCTACGGAAAAAGATGCCCGTAAGGTGGGTGTATTATTTGGTTGCTTGTATTTAGTTTGTCCGGTTTTGTGGATGTTACCTCCTATGTTGTATCGAATTTGTAATGGTTCTTTGGATGGTTTAGCAGATGAGGGCGCGTACCTATTGATGTGTAAAGAAGTGCTGCCTAATGGGTTGTTAGGATTGATGTTAGGAGGAATGATTTTTGCTACAGCCAGTTCGCTTAATGGTACTCTGAATATTTCTGCAGGTGTGTTTACGAACGATATCTATAAGCGTTTGTTCCCAGAAACAGAAAATAAAAAATTGATGCGCATAGCTCGATATTCCACCATTGGTTTTGGTGTGTTAGCAATAGTGGTTGCATCACTAATTCCTAAGATGGGAGGTATCGTGAATGTAGTTATTAGTGTAGCAGCTTTGACGGGAGTCCCCCTTTATTTGCCTGTGATTTGGACATTGTTCTCCAAGAGACAGACTCGTGTGACAGTATTAGCGACAACACTCATTAGTCTATTTGTAAATGCGATGTTTAAGTTTATTACTCCACTTTTTGGCTTTGGGCTTAATCGTACGATGGAGATGGTTGTTGGCGTGTCCGTTCCTGTGGTGCTGTTAGTTATTTTTGAACTATATTTGGCAATAAGAGGATCGGAGGATGAGCATGTGGCTCAATGTGAAGCATTGATACGTGAACGAGAGGCGCAGGCGAAAGCGCATCCTATACAGATGACTGCCAATAAAGATAGTTTGAAAGTTGTGGGAATAGGAGTGGGAATTACCGCTGTTGTAATTTTAGTATTATTATTGATATGATGTTATTTGAAACAGATACAGATCGTCGTATTTCCATCGAGGAGCAGTCTTTTGATTTGGTTGTGGTAGGTGGAGGTCTCGCGGGTGTTTGTTGTGCGTTAGCGGCTGCTCGTTTTGGCCTTCATGTGGCTTTAATTCAGAATCGCCCTGTGTTAGGCGGGAACGCATCAAGTGAGGTTCGTGTATGGGCATTGGGTGCTACATCGCACATGGGTAATAATAATCGATGGTCTCGTGAAGGGGGTATCATTGATGAGTTGTTAACGGAGAATGTATATCGAAACAAAGAAGGTAATCCGGTCTTCTTTGATATGTTGTTGATGGATAAGATATTAGCAGAAAAGAATATCTCGTTATATCTTAACACATCTGTTTATGATATCACCATGCAGAATCGAGATACGATAGCTGCGGTATGGGCTTATAATACGGCATCAGAGATGCGTTATCATTTCTCCGCACCTTTGTTCGCAGATTGTTCGGGAGATGGTGTACTTGGATTTTTAGCAGGTGCTTCTTTCCGTGTTGGAACAGAGACTAAACAAATGTCTAATGAAGGATTAGCTCCTATTGAAGTTAACGGACAGAATTTATTAGGCGATTCCATTTTGTTTTATACAAAGAAGACAGAATCTCCGATTTGTTTTACGGCTCCTGATTTTGCGTTGCCGTTAGATGAGATAGAAAAGATTATTCCAAAACTTAAGGATCCAAATTATCTCAATGTACATCAGCATGGGTGTAAATATTGGTGGTTGGAGTATGGTGGAACGTTGGATACTATTCATGATACGGAGCAAATTAAGTATGAGTTATGGCGTATCGTTTATGGTGTTTGGAACTACATCAAGAATAGTGGTCGTTTCCCTGAGATGGCAAATTATACGTTAGAATGGGTTGGTACGATTCCTGGTAAACGAGAATCGCGTCGATTTATGGGTTATTATACGCTTAATCAACAGGATGTGATGTCTCAAACGTCTTTTTATGATGCAGTTGCGTATGGCGGTTGGGCGATTGATTTACATCCGGTTAATGCGCTATATTCGAATAACAATAGTTGTCATCAGTTGCATAGTCAAGGGGTTTATAGTATTCCGTATCGTTGTTATGTGAGCAAAGATATTCAAAACTTGTTTTTTGGTGGTCGTTTGATTAGTGCTACTCAAGTGGCTCATGGAACGACGCGCGTGATGTGTACTTGTGCTCTCGGGGGTGAAGTTATTGGTACGGCAGCCAGTATAATTACGAAACATCAATGGCGTCCTAAAGATTTAATTGATAAGGATAAAATCGGACTTTTGCAGACAGAACTGGTTCATCATGGTTGTTTCATCCCGCATGTGAATATAAAAAGGAATAGTAGTGAAACAATACGGGTGTCCTCAACTGCGGTGCTAGATCAATTAGAAGCATCGGGTTCGTGGCAAGTTTTGAATTGTCCGATGGGTTTATTATTACCGGCAAATGCAGGATTGGTTCCTTTTAGTCTTCGTGTTCGTGCAGAGCAAGCTACTCGTGTGCATGTAGAAATACGTACTTCTGAGAGGTGTCAAAACTATACGCCCAATCAAGTCCTGAAGGGGTGTGATATAGAAATTCAGGAGGGAGAGCAAGAGATTTATGTGCCATTATGTGTAGATAAGGTAGATGGTTTCCTTTTGATTGCTATTGATAAGAATGAGTTTGTCCAGATAGCTATGAGTGAACAAAGTATATCGGCAGTGACTACGTTATATAATTATCAAAATCCTGCGGTATCGAATTTTGGTAAGCAATTGGCACCAAGTGGGAGTGGGGTGGATAGTTTTGAGTTTTGGTGTCCTAAACGTCGTCCAGAGAATTTGAATATGGCTATACGTTTTGAGCGTCCGTTAGCTATATATGGAATAGCGGAGTTGAATACGGGTTATTATCGTCCATTCTTAAGTTCAAATGCTTGGGTTGCGGATAGAAATGACCAACAACCTATGATAGAGGTCTGCTTTGAGAAACCGACGGCACTTCGTGATGTAACTTTGTTTTTTGATACTGATTATGATCAAGCATTGGAACCCATTCAGATGGGGCATCATGATACTGTATCTCCTTTATGTGTACAATCGTTTGCTCTTTATGATGAGCATCATCAATGTTTGTTCCAAGATACGCATAATCACTCATCGCGTCGTTGTGTGATATGGGATAGTCCTGTGATAGTAAAAAGATTAACAATAGAATTAACTCATCCGTCTAAAGATGTGCCTGCTGCTTTATACGGAATAATAATTAATAAATAATATGATAGTTATGATTTTTGGTTGGATATTGGCTTGCGCGACAGCACTCTGTCAGTGGATGCCTATGTTTTCTCCTCAATATACGGTGATTTATAGTGAGAAGGATCCTCATTTAGCAGCTAAGCCTGCGGGTATAGAGCATGTAAATTACAATGTAGCTGTATGGAATAGTTATACAGGAGAATCTCAGCTGCACGTTAAAGAGCGTAGTAAGACACAGTTCGGTGATGGTTTTGACGATGAGATTTTGTCTCAAGAGAAGTCTCCGATTACGCCGAATCTTTATCAAGCAGGTGTATTATCAGAATACGTGAGAGCTAAACGTACTCGCAGAGGTGATACGATCCTTTATCGTTTCCCTAACCAAGAGTATGGTTCGTTAGAAGCACGTGTCTATAAGGATGGTGCGTATATTCATGTCCAGACATGTTTTGTGGCAGCAAAAGATGGTTATTATAGTATAGGCTATACGGGAGCTCCAAAAGCGTCACGTGACGAAGTGACAGCGATATGGCAACCGCTCATTTGGCAAGAAAAGCGTTTACCGAGTCTTCCGTATATGACGTTAGCCTATCGTTGCCCTATTCCTACGACCTTGATGCAAATAGGTGACATTACCTACGGAGTCGTAGCTGATTCGTTAGAGATGCCATTTTCCCCGCTTCCTACGCAGAAGAATAGCCGGTTTGGTGTTGCTTTAATTAATAAAGACAATCAAGTGCAACCCCAACTATTTGCTCCCGTTTTAGGAGGTCAAGAATCAAAGATGAAGGCGGGACAAATGTATGTTTTTACGATGACGTTAGTGGCAAACAAAGAGGATTTGAGTGCTACTTTTGAACGTATTAGTCGTGAATTAATGGGATTTCATGATTATCGGAAAAATGTAGGTATATCGCTGAATGCGACTTTGGATAATATGATTGATTATGCGATGAGTGAATATAGTTTGTTTACTGACTCGTTGAAGGGTTGTAATTATTCCACAGATGCTCCTGGGACGGTGAAGAATGTATCCTCTCTCAATCCACTTCAAATAGCGTTGTTAACGGGACGAGAAGATATTTTATTGAAACGTGCTTACCCGATAATGGAATATATGTTATCGCGAGGTAAATTTTTATTTGCGATAGATCGTAATCAGCATATTCAGAGTCCGGGGCGTCAGTTGACGGGTCCTTGTGCTCCCATTAGTGAATTAACTTCTTTATATCAGATTACGGGTCAAACGAATGATTTTCTTATTTCGTTAGCGGAAAAGGAATATAACCATTCAAGAGTGCGTAATCTTGATTCGCATGAGCATGGAAGGCATTGGCATAATGCTTTGGCATTGTATCAAGCAACGAAAGATAGTACTTGGTTGAAGGAGGCTATTGTGGGGGCAGACCAATATTTACAGCAGCGTATTTATACTTTGCAGACCGATTTCACGGAAAAGAATGCGGGATTCTTCTTTTGGACAGGTTTTGCGTCTGATTGGGTGGCATTATTTCAATTATATGAAGCAACGGGAGATACTCGTTATTTGGAGGCTTCTCATATAGGTGCTCGTGAGTATGCGCAATATATATGGTTTGTGCCGACGATTCCTGACACGATGATTACAGTTAACCCTGATGGTTGGGCGCCTCATTATCCCTATCTTAAAAGTAAAGGATATAAGCGCATGCCGGCAATTCGTGCAGAAGAAGAGGCTTGGCGCTTGAGTGAGATTGGCTTAACTGCAGAGAGTTCGGGTACATCCACAGGTCATAGAGGAATATTTATGGCGAATTTTGCTCCTTGGATGATGCGTGTTGGATATTTGACAAATGATGATTGGTTGCAAGCCATTGCTCGTAGTGCGGTCATAGGACGTTATAAGAATTTCCCGGGTTATCATATTAATACGGATCGAACGAATGTCTATGAATCGGTAGAGTACCCTTATAAGAAATACAATGAGTTAAGCGTCAATTCGTTCCATTTTAATCATATTTGGCCTCATACGACTATTTTAACAGATTATCTGGTGACGGATGCTTTTGTTAAATCAAAGGGGCAAATAGACTTTCCTTCGATGTTTATAGAAGGGTTTGCTTATTTGAAGAATAAGTTTTATGGATTTACTCAAGGGCGTATCTATGATTATCAGTCCGTGAATCTTTTTTTACCGCAACGGATGTTGACATGTTCGTCTGAGCAATTAAATTATATAGCAGCCTATGATAAGGAGCATGTTTATTTGATTTTCACGAATCAATCAAAACAAACGCAAAATGCTATTGTTCAATTGAGTGATTCTATTTTTAGGGATTTGTACCATCGTTATGCATTGACGTATATTAGGGATAATGAGCACCTATCGGAAGGTGTTATGATGGATGGGCAGTTCCCCATTGAGGTGACGGCGGAAGGCATCACGGTGGTGGTGGTTGATAGTTTGTGGGCAGATGTTCCATTGCGTCATCAATTGGATCAGCCGGCTCCGCAGTGGCAAACGAATTATGTATGTTCGCCTTTTGGTGTGACGGCAATGGTGATAGGAATTAGTCAAAGTGCGATGACATTTTTTGTGTATGATAGGAAAGATGATGCGCCCTATAGTGTGGCTCAATTATTGTACAAGATAGATGATGGTCAATGGCTAACTACAGCAACGAAACGTTTCCCCTTTGAGTTCACGATTCCGCTGACAGCAGAAAATAATAGAGTGGAACTCGTTTATAAACGCCAAACGACGGAAGGGGCATGGGAAGAAAGTGAACAAATAACGCTAAAAAAATAATAAACTATGAAAAAGACAAGTTTTTTAATGTGTATGTTTTTGATGGGGTGTGTATTGAGTATTAATGCAGATCCATTTATCCTCCAGAATAGTCATTACAAGGTGTCCTGTTCGGAAGATGGAATGATGGTGGTTACCGATTTGGTTTCGTCTCAGTCCCGTACCTTTACGACAACCATTTTGGTGGCTCACACGACAACCAAACTTTCGGTGGCCAATTACTCACCTAGTATGGATGTTGATTTTGAATCTCCTGTAGTAGGATGGAATAAGAAGGCTGATTTATATTCTATTCCATCAACTACATACAATATGAGTAAACCTTCCTCGATTACGTGTGCATCTGATGTGATTACGATTACTTATCCGGAGCAAACGACGTACAATTTATCGGCCACGTTATCTTTGCCGTCAGATGGCGGAGAGCCTATTTACAAGACCACATTAACCTCAAAGGTGGACGGATATTATAGCGTAGGTTATTATGGAGCACCTGAAGTGGACTATACGAGTGCAAAGGAGTTGTGGCAACCGATGCCTTTTAATGGTAAACGTATGCCGACGGTTCCATATTTAACGCCCGCTTTTATGTGTTCTCTACCTGCAACATTTGTAACGATAGGTGGCATAACGTACGGAGTGTATGCGGATCCTTCAGAATTCCCATTTACGCCACTGCCGGTATCGATAAGTCGCAGTCGTTTTGGTGTTTCGGTACGTAATAAATTAGAGAAAGAGAATCAACTTAAGCCTTCCATCTGGGCTCCTATTTTAGGTACGAATGATTCAAAATTGGGTGTTGGTAAAACGACCACTTTTAAATTCCGTTTTTATGTAACTGATCAAACGATTGATGATGCATACAGAGATATTGCAATACGTCAGTTCCATTTTGGAGATTTCCGACATAACGATTTAGGGACGTTGAATGACGCGATGGATAATATGATTGATTATGCTATGAACTCCACGGAGGTGTGGTCGGCTCCTATGAAAGGATGTCGTTATGATACGGACGTCCCCGGTTCGGTAAAAAATACATCCGCATTGGATGCATACGCCATGGCGTTTGTTACGGATAATGATACGATACTAAACGATCGGGCATATCCAATGATGGAGTTTTTGCTTTCGCGTAAGAAAGTGAACTATGCTCCTACGACTACGACTCAAACAGGGCAGACTGCGACAAATGAATTGGGAACTCCTTGTATGAATGTATCCGAATTGCTACAATTCTATCGTATTTCTAATAGTAAGATGAAGGTGATGTATGAGTATGCTTTACAACGTAAGTCTTCCGCGAAGAATACGAATGAAAATGGTATTCGTCAAAATTTCTCTTTCTATGAGGCTACAGGTGAGGATTATTGGTATAAGGAATTGACGGATGGGGTAAACCAGTACATAAATGAAGAGATAACGAATAAACCAACGAAGTATGAATATGTCAATCATGGTCGGTCTAGTTATTGGGCACAAATAGCACCTAAGTTCGTGGAATTGTATGAAACTTATTTGGCGACAAGGGATATAAAATATTTACAAGCCGCTCGTGACGGAGCACGTATTTACGCAAAGTTCTTATGGATGTGTCCTACTTTTTCAATGACGGATTCTGTATTGTGTAATAAAGGAGGTAAAGCTCCTCGCTATGCAGGTCGTAAGGGTACATTAATTGATATTCCTGAGGAAATGGCACCGGCTTGGCGTTTGAGTGAAATGGGGTTGCAGACTGAATGTGGTCAGACATCAGGTGGTGGGCACAAAGGTGTGTTCACCGGTAATTATGCGCCTACGATGCGTCGTATAGGTGCTTTGACGGCAGATACCTTTTTGATGGATATAGGTAAGGCAGCCGTGATAGGTCGATATATGAATTTCCCGGGTTATCACATTAATACAGATCGTACGACAGTTTATGAGAAGGAGGATTTTCCTTGGCATCCTTTAGCGCAGTTGTTGACTACAACATCAATACACCAAAGTCATATATGGCCACAGATAGCCAAACTGATGGATTATTTGGTTAGTGATGTCGCTGTAGCATCTCATCAAGCTATAGATTTCCCGAGTTTCTATGTGCAGAATATTGTCCACATGCAAAATAATGTTTACATGAAGGATGGAGTCTTCTATGGGGATAAAGATTTAGTTCTTTATATGCCAAAACAATTGGCAATGGTAGGAAATAAAGAACTAAACTATATCGCTGCTTATGGGAACGGATGCTTTTATATGGCTTTTACCAATCAGTCAAATCAGTCTGTTAATACGACAGTAACGTTGAATAAAAAATATTTATTGGTGGATGGGAAGCAAATGGTTATTTGGCAAGATAATGTGCAAAAAGGAGGAGGTACAGTTCAAGATAATCAATTATCTGTTTCTGTTTCTCCCCATGGCATTACGGCTGTTAAGGTGATGGGTGTAACGCCTCAGACTCGATTGCAGTCACGAATGATTCCGAATACTCGCCGTAATGAGTGGAATCAATATTTAATATCTAACATTGAGGTTGGCGCTTCACATGCGATGTTACTTAATCCGTCTGACTCTTTATCGCGTCTGTTTGTTTATTCATCATTGGAATGTGGTACGCTTAGTGAATATCAGATATCATATCGAATTAATGATGCAACAACATGGACAACACTTACGGATAAAGATTATCCATTTGAATTTTCTATCACATTGGATACGGTATCTTCAATTGATTTTACGTTGACGTGTCAGGGTAAAACGTCTGAGCCTATGCGCTTTGAGCGATTGAGTCCCACTATCAACATGAAAGGGTGGAACACGGTGACAAAAGCACAAGGGGCGGATTTGACTTTTGATTTATCGGGAGAGGCTCCCTATCAATTCTCTTATACAGATGGAGAAAGCACAACTACAATTACCACAGATTCTGTTTCTTATATTCAGCATGTTAGTCCTAAAGGGACAACATATTATTCCTTATTGAGTATGACGGATGAAACGAAGATGGAAGGACAACTTTCTGGAGACGCAAAGGTCTGTGTTGTGGATGATGGTAAAGTAATGCAACAAGCACCTGTTCTTTCAAGTGCATATATTAATGCCACCAAAGCAACTGCTTCGTTTGTAGATCAGACCTCTTTGGAGTTGAAGGGTATAGCATCTTCAGGGCGAGAGATATATTTGAAAGTGAATCCAAGTTCCATTCAACTTCAAAAGAATGAGCGTCTTTATGTTGGATTATATTTGGTATCTACTACACGTTTGTCTAAAGATGGATTGCTTGTTCGGACTTTATTGAACGAGTGTCCGGCGTGGACATCGTCTTTAAATTGGTCTAATCGTCTTCAAGCGATTGCTCCCATTGATACGATAGGCGTTACTCCTCAAACGCTACTCAATCAATATCTTTATTGGGATATCACAGAATGGGCAAAGAAACAAACATCGGAGGCTTATTTGCAACTTGTCTTTTTGGATGGAGAGGAAACGGCCATGTTGACTTTTGGAGGCACAACAGCCCCTGAAAATCAGCGCCCGATATTGGTGGTAAAAGACCTTTCTCAAGAAACGGATTTACAGTCGGTGGATAATTATAAAATTAAAGGTAATGGATCTCGTTATACGATAATGGGGCAACCGATAGGGGAAGAAAAGTTCTCTGGTGTGGTGCTGGAATCTGTGAATCAGATGGATGGAAATGTTTATAGAAAAGTAATAAAATAAATATAAGGTGCTATGATTAAACGTATTTCTCTATTATTGTTAATGGTAGTTTTAGTACTGCCCGTATTTGCTGAGAAGCGTCCTATATCGGGTATTGTGGTTGATGAGCAAGGGGAACCTGTTATTGGTGCTTCTGTAATGGCTGGTGAAGATGGTACGATAACTGATTTTGATGGCAAGTTCACTCTTTCCATCCCGGAAAAAGAGTATAAGTTAACCGTATCGTACATCGGATATAAGACGTGTCATTATTCTCTTGTCAAGAACAAACCTATTCGTATTGTATTGGAAGAGGATGTACAAATGCTTTCGGAGGTCATTGCTGTGGGATATGGTACTCAAAAAAAGGTAAACTTAACGGGTGCCATTGAGAATGTTGATATGTCTAAGATGGATTATCGTCCAATTTCGAATGCATCGTTGGCTTTACAAGGTCAAGTAGCCGGTGTAATGGTTGTTCAACAATCTGGTCAAGCAGGTGAAGACCAAGGTGAGATTCGTATTCGTGGTGTATCATCCATGGAGAATAATAACGCTCCTTTAGTTATTATCGATGGTATGGAGGGTGATATCAATGATGTAGATTCAAAGGATATTGCTTCGATGACAGTGATGAAGGATGCCTCTTCTGCCGCTATTTATGGTAATAAAGCTGCCTCGGGTGTCATTTTGATTACCACAAAGCAAGGGGCGGGCGATCTATTTCAGGTGGATTATACATTTACGCAATCGTGGCAGCAGCCAACACGTATCCCTGACATTGTTGATGGTCCCACCTATGTTACGTTATGGAATGAGGCGAATCGTTATGATGGTAACGCAGAGCGTTTCGATTTGGAAAAAGAATTAGCAGCTTATGAAAAGGGGACAAAACGATCCTTGGATTGGTACGATGTATATTTCCGTACAGCACCAATGCAGAAACATCATATTAATTTGATATTATCATCGGGACCAATCAAGTCCTCGACATCCTTCACCTACCTTAAACAAGATGGTATGATGCGAGGAACGGGTTATAAGAACTTTAATTATCGAACAAATATTAGTGCGGAGACCAAACATAAAATTGCTCGTTTGGATATTCATGTGGCAGGTTACCGAAGTGAAACGGAGGATAATACATCCGTGGCGCGTAGTGTATTAAACAAGATTAATAGTGCTCCCCCTTATGCTCCATACATTACGGAGAAGAGTAATCCGAATGATTTGTTAACTTATGTTAGAAAAGATACTGAAGATGGAACTATTTATAGTGGGTTTGCTAATTTTATTGGGTATAAAGAGAATGGGGGAGGTAAAAATACTATAAAGAATAGGGTTAATAATAATTACATATTAACTGTTAAACCCGTTAAGGGATTGGAGATAGCAGCGCAATATGGTTTTTATTATTTGAGTTCTTCAATGACTCGTTTCTTACCTGTGTTGACACTTCAAAGTGATTTAACATCGGAATCTGGTGCTGCGGTGTCTTCTTCTCGTGCGGAACTGACAGAACAGCGTGCAGAAACGTTTTTCCAAAATGGACAGATAACGGCTAAATATAACAATACATTTAAGGAGCATCACCATTTTGGCGCATTGGTCGGCTTTTCTATAGAGGATGAGAGTTATAAATCTATTTCCAGCCGTGTGACAGGTTTTGTAACGAATGTTCCTGTGATGGATTTTGGAGAGAATCCTACTAATCCGACAAGTTCTGTGTATCAACGTCGCTCTTTGTCTTTCTTTGGCCGTTTGAACTATAATTATCATGAGCGTTATTTGTTTGAGTTCAATATTCGTGGAGATGGCTCTTCCCGTTTCTTGCCTCAGAATCAGTGGGGTGTTTTTCCATCGGGATCCATCGGATGGCGTATAAGTGAAGAAGATTGGTTCAGTCCGGCCAAACACGTGATGAATAATTTAAAAATCCGTGCTTCGTATGGCTTATTAGGAAACGAGAATATTTATACAAAATATGCAGGTTATGACCAGTTGAAGAGTGATATTAATTATGCTTATGAAGCTCAAGTGTACAATGCAATACGTATCTATTCCGTTGCAAATAAAAATGCTTCATGGGAAAAAACACGTCAATTGGATGTGGGCTTAGATATGAATTTCTTTGGAAAATTAAATATCACGGCTGATTATTATCGTAAGAATACGTATGATATTTTAGCTCGTGTACAAGTGTCTAATCTTATAGGAGCAGAAACAATGCCTTTCCAAAATATTGGTGAAATGCTTAATACGGGTTGGGAGTTGAGTGCGGATTATCGTGATCGTAAAGGTAAATGGCATTGGGAAATCAATGGTATGGTGAGTGGTCAACAAAATAAATTAATCAAACTTAATGATACCAATCAAGATCATGTGTTTAACCAAGTGGATGATGAGTTTTTCTCGGGATATAATATGATTATTACTCAAGTGGGTCAATCGTATGGTTCATATTATGGCTATCAAGTGGATCGTATTTTCCAAGTAGAGGACTTTACATGGCAAAACAATTCTAATCCTAATGTTCCTTATCAGGCTCGTCAATATGAGCTTAAGGATGGTTTTGCTTCACAGTCTGAAGCTCCGCGTCCGGGTGACTTAAAATTTAAGGACCTTAATGGGGATGGTATTATCAATGATGCCGACCGAACGATTATAGGTAAACAATTGCCGGATTTCATGTATTCCTTTGGCGCTCGGGTAGGGTGGAATGGATTGGATTTTGGCATCTTCTTCCAAGGCGTAGCAGGTTGTGATGTTTATACGGGAGGATATTTAGTATCACCATTCTTTAACAGTGCCCCATTGTTACAAGAATATGCGGATAATCGTTGGACTATTGATAATCCTTCTACCACCCATCAGCGTGTGTATATTGATAAGACCAAACAGAAGATAGTGTCGGATTATTATATTGATGATGCATCTTATTTGCGTTTAAAGAATATTGAATTGAGTTATTCTCTACCGGATAAGTGGATGAAAAAAATACACTTCACGAAAATACAAATTTTTGGTAATATCCAAAACGTAGTGACGTGGAGTAAAATTAAATCCTTTGATCCTGAGAAATTAGGTAATGTGGTGAGTTCGGACTTCCACCCTCAATCTCGCATCTATTCGATAGGTCTTAATGTTGTCTTCTAAATTACAATGAATATGAAAAAGATATTTTTAATAGGGTTGGTATTACTTCCTTTTTCGGCTTGCCATTATCTCGATTTGCAGCCGGTAGATAGTCTAACTCCTGAGAATTTCTATCAGAATGCTTCTGAGGCAGAGAAAGCTTTGAATGGTGTTTATCAAGCGCTTACTTTGCAAGGGGGTAGTGATTTTATACTTAATAATGAGGTAATGACGGATAACTGTGTATATAGTTCTGCGTCTGGCTCAGAGTGGATGGCTTTTACTCGTGGTACATTGAATCCAAGTACATCGCAAGTAGAAACAAAGTGGCAAAATAACTATAAGGGTATAGCTCGTGCTAATATGCTTCTTTCGTATTTAGAGCATGATACTACGATGATTATCTCTGAAACCAATCGCGTTCGCGATATGGCTGAGGCACGTTTCTTGAGAGCCTATTTTTACTCGGATTTATTAGAGTATTATGGTGGAGTTCCTATTATTATGACTCCTCACGAGAATATTAAGTCTTACAATCTGCCTCGTGCTACAGCGCAAGAGGTGTTGGATACAATTTTATGGGATCTTAATTATGCGATTTCGAAGTTGGAAGATCAGCCTGCGCAGAATTTTAAGGGGCGGGCTACTCGTGGTGCAGCTTTGTTCTTAAAAGGACGAGTGCTATTGTATCATCAGCGTTATAAGGAGGCATACGAAGTGTTAAATCGTATTGATGAATTGGGACAATATCGCTTGTTACCGATATTCGCAGATATATTTTCTCCGACCAACGAGAATAATATGGAGGTTATTTTTGATATTCAATATGCGGATGCAACGATCAATTCATCTTCTTATCCTTTCTACAAATATATCAAAGAATGGAAGGGGGGATATATACCAACGGCTTCATTAGCGGAATGTTTCTATGACTTGCGTGGAAATCCTGTTCCGTGTCCTCCTAAGAAGTTTGCTGATTTTTTTGCAAATCGAGATAAACGTTTGGCTACAACGTTAATAACTCCATTAGAGAATTATGGGGATGGCGTCTATCAGCCGTTAGCAAGTGATAAACAATATTATAGTTCTTGTATGCGTGTGCATAAGTATCTGGTGTTTGGTGATGTTACGAATTCAGATAAACGCTCAACACTCAATGTAATTCTTTTCCGTTATGCTGATGTTAAGTTGATGGAGGCGGAGTGTATTATTGAGTCAGATGAGTTATATGGAACTGATTATCGTCGTGCAATCACTTTGCTTGATGAAATTCGTAATAGAGCAGGACTACCCGCAGTAGAAGAAGTGATAGCGGCACCGAATAGAGATCAATTACGAGAAATCATGCGTCGCGAGCGTCGTTGCGAATTGGCTTTTGAGGGATCTCGGTTGCGTGACATACGCCGGTGGAAGATAATGGAAGAAGTTATTCCGGGAGAAGCTTTTGGCTATGATCCGGAGATGTATGCTGCAAAACAGTGGGAACTATATCCTATTGACCAGAATAGAGCTTTCTATCCGCATCAGTATTTGTGGCCTATCCCTCAGAGTGAACGAGATGCTAATCCTAATTGTGCACAAAATCAGGGTTATTAATCCTATATAAATTATACAATCTAAAGTTTTACCTTATTTAAATTTATTGTGTTATGAAACGATTAAAATTATTTGTTCTGAGCGCTTCAGCGCTAATGTTTTCTTTCTCCATGAATGCTCAAGAAGTTCCGGTGGATACATTGCCGACACATTTTGATACATTCTTGGATGGTAATCAGGCTAACGTATCGATGGATGCTAAAACGATTATTCGTATCTGTGCAGGTGCTAACTCGCAGTATTTCCGTTATGGACTTATCGCTTTTGACATGAGTCAAGTATCTTCTATTCGTGATAAGGTGGAATTAGCTATCTATCCGTATATGTACAATACGAGTGATGATTTCTTCAAAACACAAACGATGAATGAGTGGCCTGTGGGTATATTTGCTCTTAATCGTAAACCAACTATTCCTACAACGAGTATGCAATTTTTCTCTTCGGAAGGGGATAATTTTAAGATGAATGGTTCATTCCCTAAAACGCTTGATAGCAAGGATGGTGTAAAAGTGGCAGAAGGTTTGGTTCAAAGGACAGATAGTAACTCTTTTGTTCGATTTGATGTAACTGATTATGTGAATCAATATATTAATACGAATGACACGGTATATTTTCTCTTTACTTCTACTTTAGATATGAAAACAACCGCTTCGTTGTATCTGAAATCTATGGAAGCGTCTTCTCAGAACGCTGCTCGTTTATTCTTGTATGAAGAATCTCCGATTGCGGTGTTGCAAGGTGGTCGTGATATTTATTATGGTGACAAGGATTCTGTTCACATTTTCTTTCCTCAAAACACAGAAGCTCCTTATACTTTCAGCTATACTGATGGACAAAATGAGACTACGATTACAGATTGGATGATGCAGTCGTATGCTTTTGAGGTTGTACCTACCGATACAGTTACTTATAAGTTGATAGCTGCTTCGGATGCTCAAGGTAAATTGGCTTTACAAGGTGAGGCTACGTTTAATGTGCTTATGCCTCATGCTGTTGTTTCGGGTCAAGATAAGATTTACGCAGGAGATAAAGCTGAAATGCAAATCTCATTCCATGGTGTAGCTCCTTTCTCGGCAATGGTTTCGGGTCCGGATTTGAAAGAGACGTATACTAATGTAATGACTAATACTCTTACCATCTCGTTTGTTCCTACACAATCAGGTGTTTATACATTATCCACTGCAAGTGATGCAAATAACAGCTCCATAGTAACGGAAGGTGAGGCTACTTTTACTTACCTTGATCGTCCTCAACCTCAAATAGAGGGTAGTACAGATCAATGGAGTCTTGTGTTTGGTGATGAGTTTGCTGCACCTAAACTTAAAGCGGCTTATTGGACAACGATCAATGGCTCGGTGAACTTGAGCAATGATGAGTTACACTTACCACTCATTAAGTCGGGTGAATCGTTAGTTGCATCTCAAATCAAATATATTAAACGCCTTCCAACGGATAAGGATATGTTTATTGAGGTAAAAATGAAAGTTGATAATATAAAGGGCGTAGGTGGTGCTGTTTCTACACAAACTTTCTCCACAAGCATGAGCTCGCAGTATCAACAACGTTTCTCAATGGCCTTCCCTTCGCTGACGCGTGTCGGAGATAAGAACTGGACAGCTAATTATACAATGGACGATTGGAAAACATCGTATTACATCAAGGATATCAATCCTGATTTAGGTTTCAACCAAGCGAAGGATGCCGTATCTAATGTGAATGCTTCTGAATATGTTGTTTATGGTATGAAGTTGACAGGCAAAGGTATTTCCTTCTATATTAATGGTAAGGAAGTAAGCAATGGTGACCAAATGATTAATTATAACGATGGTCTAATTGCTGATACGTTACGCGCACCGGGAAGCGCTTTTGCTGATGTAGCGCAGAAAGCGTATGGCTATTATGGGCAAGAAGATTGGCAGTATCGTGGTGGTTATACGGGTGACTGGCAAGCACTTGTTTTGGGCGCTGCTATGAATAATGCTGAAATTGAAATGTCGGCAGAAGGTGCTATGGCAACGGTTGACTATGTACGTGTATATAATATCCAACAAGAACCTAATGTGCGCTATTTCTCGGCTGTCGTCAATAAATCTGAAGATGCTACATTGACTCTATTACTTAATGATGCTTCTGATGCCGTAGTGGGTGGTGCTGTGATAAATAAATATAATCAGCTGCAAACGGGTTTTGGTGATGCTCCAAGTTATTATGCCTCTACGGTTAGTGCAGAGCCAAAGAATAAGAAAGAGATTTATTGCATGTCTGATCAAATGTATTTGATGGTTGGTCGTGTAGAGTTGGAAGCAGAAGGTGATGATAATATATCTATGTCGTTGTTACCTATTTTAGGCGATTGGGAACAACCTTATTATTATTACAATGTTGCCGGAGATTATGGGCACACTTCTCTAAATCAGGGTTGGGATATTAACCAACGTTGGGAAGCAGATGCCGATTTCCCTGTAAAAGGACGCGCTTCTGTTACGGGAAATGCAAATGTGCAAGAGATCATGTTTGGTCCTTCGTTTGAGTCCGTATTACCAACTAAGAGTATTGCTATCTTAGCAGAAGGATTGGATTATGTGAATAAAGGTGCCAATGTGGAGATGTTAGTGAATTTTAAAGGCACGGCTCCTTATTCGATTGTTTATACAGATGGTTCAAAAGAATATACTTGTGAGAATATCCCAACGCAGGAATATATGCTTCCTATCGTTGCAGATGAAAGTAAGACCTATTCGTTAGTTGCTGTAACGGATGGTAATGGACAAAAGGGTATAGCTTATGGTTCGCATCGTGTCAAAGTTAAATCAGAAAGAGCGCAAGCGTTGAATCCTTATTTTGATTCTTATGTGGATATGTATAACCACGATACCAAACCAAGTGAGAATGCTGCAGGTTTGATTAAGAAACATGCAACCTGGCAACGTGATGCATATTTCTGTTTTGATATCTCTGAATATGACCCTTCTGAAGTGATGGATGTTGCGTCCTTCTCGTTCTATATTGCTAATAACGACCAAGGTATGCCTGCACTTCTTTCTCTATATGAGGTTAAGGGCGGTCTTCCTGAAGATTTAACAGAATTATGTTGGGATAATCGTCCGGATGATGCGAACTTGAGTTTGATTGCAGAGATAACAGTGCCTAATCCTGGTTTTGAGGGTATTCGTGCTGCATGGGATTTGACTAAGTTTGTCAATACCAAGTTGCAAGAAGAAGAGGGTGTTATTGCTTTGGCAGTTAAGCAAACGGGTGGAACTTCTGCTCTGCTTACATGGAATCAAGTACATGGAGATAATCCGGAGGAAACGTGGCCTACGCTTGAACTCGATCCATACGTAGAACCTTCCGATTTGTTTGATGTTCATTCTTCAAAGAATGACAAAACGATGCGTTGCTATAAGTACTTACATAATGGTCAACTCATCATCCGTCGTGGTGATGTAGCCTATACTATTATGGGTGTTAAGCAATAGAAAAAGATTTTCTAAAAAAAGAATATAATGAAAAAGATATTATTATTTATTGCTTTATGTTATGCTTTTTGTTTGTCGGCAGAGGATTATATCCTTGTGCCAACAAGCAATGTGGCTAGTGCTTATTCGTCCGGTGAACCTTCTTCCGGTCGTGAGGCTATCAATGCCTTCAATGGTTCCGGTCTGACCGATAATGGTGATGGCACTTATAAGCACGGAACAGCGGTTAGTGGTATTTGGGTAACAGCTAACGAAACG
>JAZLHD010000186.1:0-90323 GCA_045616645.1 Paludibacteraceae bacterium | reverse complement strand
CCAATATTCATAATTTGCAGTTTTAGGCTGCAAAGTTACGAAAATCTTTTCAAATCAAAAAATCAAAGAACGCTTGTAAGTAATTAAATATAAATTAGTTAAATATACTTGTCAAAAATTTATCGCAACACTAGTAATTTTCCGTTATTAAATAAAAAAATGCACGCAAGCTATGGTCGCTTACGTGCATTAACGCGTCTATGTGATATAAAATAAAAAACGCGGATTTCTGCTCTGCTTATCCGCTCTTTGAGGTCCTGAGAATACCCGTTTTAGTCGAATAAGCATTAGAAATCCACGCCGTGTATGTTAACCATGCACAAAGGCACAGGTATACGATACACCCATGGACATCTACTACTTACTTGTTCTCGAACTAAAACAATTTTGAAATTTCTCAGGTTTCAAAGAGTCGATAACAAGCGTTAGTAAACGCCGTTGCGATTGGTGCTTGTGGCACCTCTCGCACAATATGTCCTCACTGTTTTACATCTTGTGAGCGATGGGCAAGTTACGTCTGCCGGACGTGTTTTATTTTTCCTTCTTTGGGAAGGGCAGTTCGTCTTTGGGTTGGATATAATCTAACGCTTTTTTGCTACTAATTACGGTATGCCCCAACTCTTTTTCTACCGATCTGCGCGCATCCTTTGCGACCTTTCCGCCACGTTTAGCGACCTTTGCATTAGCAGCCAATCCTACAGGATTCTCTCGTTGACTTATCTCTGTTGCCGTCGCTTCCGCTAAACCATTTAACATCAACTCAATATTAGTCATATTATCGCGAAGATTTTCCTTACGTAAACCCTTATATTGTTTATATTCGCGCGTAGTCATACCCGACCACTCTTTTGTGAGAACATCCGTCAATAAAGCAAACTGCTTCTCATCATGAATACCACCTCGTTGCCATTCGTCTGTTAGCCCTTTGCGAACCTCTATAGATTTAATGCGTTGGTTTATCCACGACTCAGAATGACCTAACCGACGATAATCAGCAACCATTTGTTGCAAACTGCGTTCGGGATCCTGCATCTGATTGATGCGCTCCGCGCCCACTTTTGCAAGCCATTGTTTTACCGGCTCTGCTTTTTTGCTTGGAACAGATTGGATAATACGAAATAGTTGCTCCTTGTCAGCCACATCGGTAAGGTATAATTTCCCGTCTGAATGAGATGGCATTTTCAGTTGGTGACAATTTGTCACCGACTCATTTCCTTCTGAGATTAAGCGTTGTTTTAACTTATTCCAATACTTACGAGCAGTGAGATTGTCATTTTGCTCTGTTAAAACTTGGACAATATCTACTACTGAAAAGAAATACTTTTCCTGTTCATCATCCCAGATTACGCGAATCTTGAGATTCTCAAATAATTGTATTAATTCTTGTTGTGCCATAACTTTCCTCACTGTTTTACATCTTGTGAGCGATGGGCTGCCATTTTACGTTTGGCAAAACGATATCGAGTGCAAAATTACAACTTTTTCCTCAAATACGCAAGTGTTTCGATATTTTCTTTCTTTTTTTTTCCCCTCCTCATCTTTCCTGCGGGGGAAGAACAGACTTATCTTATGGTGTTAAATTTGGTTTTTTAGAAACTCACAATATTCTTTGAGCGATTGCTTGGCAACTTCGCGAGGAACCAATATCCGATTATACTCTGCCACCATTGTTGGACTCATACTGCGATTGATACTATATTCAACTTCTGCACGGTCTGCTGATGGACACAAAATAATGCCCAATGAAGGATTCTCGTGGGGTTTCTTATAATCCCTATCCAATGCCTCTAGATACATATCCATCTTACTCGAAAACTCTGCTTCAAAATCAACCACTTTCAATTCAACCGCAACCAAACATTGTAATGAGCGATGATAAAACATAAGGTCTATACGTTTCTTTTTATTTCCAACGTTGACAATATATTCTTGATCAATATAAAGAAAGTCATCTTTACCTAACTCAAGAATAAACTGCTTCATGTGATCAATCAATGAACTTTGCAGTTGCGACTCAGAGTGAGAAGTCTTAAGATTAAGAAAATCAACAAATACTTGATCCTTGAGCATATACTTAACTCCAGGATATTGATTCAATAAAGATGGAGATATCATTTTCTCCTTACTCATGATAGCACTGTATGTTTGATTAACAATCGTGCGACGAAGTTCCTCCACTTTCAGATGCTGATGAGCGGCATAGAGCATGTAGAATACAGACTCCTCTAAAGTCTTGCAACGATGCAAGATTTCCATGTGATTGGTAAAAGTCGTAAGACATAAAATCGCAGGAATCTCAGACAAAACAAATTGTGCAGTCGGCAACTGCACAATTGGATGAGCCGTTATTTGTGCAGTTTGCGACTGCACAAATTCAGTAAGTTCAAGTTGTTCAACTGTAGAAGCAAATATCTCGCTTGAATAGGTTTCATAAAATTGTACCATATTGTACAAATTCCGCTTGCTATATCCTTTTCGTTGGGGATTTACACGTTTAAGGTAGTCCGCTAATTCAGCAACAGCATGTTCTCCCCATCGAGACGAATGTAAACAATCAGAAACAAATTGACCAACCTCCCAATAGGTCTGCAATGCTTCCGCATTTAACTTAGCAATAGCCGAATTGGTGTGTGCGTTAATTATTGAATCTACATGAGCGAACTCTCGCTCCATCTGAGTGTCAATTTTCATGATATTGTCCATATCCAAATAATTTTAGTATTTTCTATATCTTTCCATTTTGCTTGCAAAGTTACGGATTTTTTTCGAATTATGCAAATAAAAAATGCACTTTCTATCAAAACGACACAGGATTATTCGCAAACCATTTCCACAACGGAGCCGTGTAATGACAGTTGACTATCTCACCGGCTTGAAGTATGGCAAACACCTCCTCCTTCGTGAAAATATGAACACGGATATCCTCCGTTTCCTCCAAATGCTGCGTAGAGAGCTGCTCTACCCCAACCGCAAGATAAGTATAAGACCAGTTACTCTGATTGGACGAGTTAGGAGCCGAAACAAGAAACTCAGACCACTCACCACCCCCAAAACCGGTCTCTTCATAAAGCTCCCGTTTGGCAGCCTCTAAAGGCGTTTCTCCCTCGTCAATACAACCCGCCACTAACTCGTAATACGTCTTACCTATACCGTGACGATACTGGTCAATGAGGACGAAACGGCCATCCTTAGTGATAGCGATGATATTCACCCAGTTCATAAAATCAAGGATATACCAACTCGGAATCTGCTTGCCATTAGGCAACTCCACTAACTCCTGACGAACGCGGAGCCACGGCCCGCGATCAATAATGCGCTCCGAATGAAGCACTTTCCATTTGCGATTTTTTAACATATAATGCCGCCTCCAACGACAAAATCATTTTGATACAAAACACAAGACTGACCGGGCGTTGCTGCCCAAACAGGCTGAGTAAAACTCAGCCGACCGTTTCGCTGAAAGACGGCTTCAACGGCGGGGGAACGGTAACGAATCTTCGCCATCACGGGTTGATTAGGGTCTCCGTAAAAAAGAACATCTCGCAAGGTAACGGTATCCGTATAGAGGTCGTCGTGATGTCCTAAGACAAGGGGGTTAATTTGCGTGACAAAAGCCGGATAACCTAACGCTACACCAAGTCCCTTGCGCTGACCGATGGTGAAAGACATGTATTCCTTATATTGCTCACCCATGCGCTCGCGCAGGAACGCGCGGTAGTCATCTTTGATGAAACAAATATCTTGGCTCTCTCCTTGCTTGCTCAATGCCTCAAACCCTTTAGAGGCAAGGTACTCACGCACTTCGGCTTTTGTGTAGTCACCCAAAGGGAAAAGAACACGCTCTAAAACCGAAGGAGAGAGTTGCCAAAGGAAATACGATTGGTCCTTGCTTTCGTCCGCTGCCTTGGCCACAAACGGCTGAGAGGCGGAAGGGCTGAGAGGCTGAGAGGCGGAAAGGCGAGCATAGTGACCGGTGGCGATGAAGTCGCAACCCAAGCGGTCCGCCTCCTTCACAAGGGCACCAAACTTAATTTCCCGATTACAAAGGACACACGGATTAGGCGTGCGACCGGCTTGATATTCGCTGACAAAATAGTCGATAATAGTATCTTCAAATCGTTGCGAATAGTCTATAACATGATGCTCAATACCGAGTTGGACCGCCACACGCTGAGCCGCCTCAACAGAAGCGGAGGAAGTATAACGAGTGGTGAAGGTACAACCGACGAGGTCATAACCTTGTTCCATGAGCATCAAAGCAGCAGCCGTGGAGTCGATGCCACCGGACATGGCAATAAGCACGGACCGCTTCGCTGACAGACCGCTATCGCTGAAAGACCGCTTCGCTGAAAGACCACTTCGTTGCATGATTATAAGATTTCTTTAAGGACTTCGCTAACAGTAGGGTGCGGAAAGACCACTTGTTGGAACTCGGGAAGCGTATAACCCATGCGGACAGCAAAGGAAGCTGCTGCCACGAACTCCGAACAAGGATTGCCTATCATGTGAACACCCATAACCGATTGAGACTTCTTGTCAATAATCATCTTCACTAAACCCATTTCGCCTTCGTTCTCGGCAACAAAACGACCACTGAACGTCATCGGAATAGAACGAACTTCAAACTTCGAGGTGTCTCCTAAATATAACTCGGCAGTTTTAGCCTCGTCCAAACCAACAGACGCAATCTCAGGATTGGTATAAACGACCGACGGAATAGCGTTGTACGCAATGCGCTGAACGGGAATCTGTTTAAGCATCCGACCTACTGCCACTTCTGCTTGACGCGCAGCCACATGAGCCAACATAATCTTACCCGTTACATCTCCGGCTGCATAAACGTGGTCGAGGTTTGTCTTCATGAAATCATCTACAACAATCGCCCCACGGTTATATTCAAGGTCCGTGAGCGCCTCAAGGCCTTGTATGTTCGCACGACGACCGACGGAAATGAGAATCTTATCAGCCCCTATCCGACTTCCCCCCGAAGGGGAAGAGGTAATAAGCTCATTGCCTTCTATCTTCTCCACCTTTGTGTTGGTGAGAATCTTAATGCCGGCTTTCTCGTACTTATCGCGAAGAACTTTGACAATATCTTGATCGAGGTTGGGCAGGATAGTCGGCATCGCCTCAATAACCGTCACAGGAATACCCAGTTCGTGATAAAGCGTGGCAAACTCCATTCCAATCACCCCACCCCCAACGATAGCAATCGATTCGGGAAGTTCAGTGGCAGCAAGAGCCGATGTAGAATCCCAGATGTGCGGATTGTCCGCAATGCCCGGAATAGGAGGAACGAAATTGTGAGAGCCTGTGCAAATCAAGAGGTTTTCGACCTCATATAGATCGCCTTCGGCTGAAAGACCGCTATCACTGAAGGACCGCTGCGCTGAAAGACCGCTATCGCTGAAAGACCGCTGCGCGGAAAGGATAATCGATTCGGGCGAATAAGAAGTCACTTGGGCAGGAGCATTGACGATGGTGCAATGCTCGTTATTGAGTTTAAGTTTGATACCGGCCACCAGTTTGCGCACAACTTTGGTTTTGCGCTGCACTATCTTGGCATAATCGAACTGAACGCCTTCGGCAGTAACACCATATTTGTCTGCGTGTAGGGCATTGTAGTACTGTTTAGCACTATAAAGCAAGGTCTTCGTGGGAATACAGCCTACATTAAGGCAAGTGCCACCAAGAGCTTCTTGCTCAAAAATAACAACATCTTTGCCGGCTTTAGAAGCCATAGCAGCAGCGGTATAGCCTGCCGGGCCCGCTCCGATAATTCCTAAAAAGTATTTCATATTTTATTATTTAGCATCAATAGAGGGTTCAATATGGATGGAGAGTTGCATGTCTTCTCCAAAACGAGTGCGGAGAGCAGCCTCAACTTCTGTGGTGATATCATGAGCCTGAAGAACAGTCATCTGACTATCTACCACTAAATGCAACGAAGCAAGAAAAGTAGGTCCACTGCGACGCGTCTTAAGCTCATGAACATCTTCAACACCCGCGATGGAAAGAGCTATCTGTTCTATCTCTTTTTCTATGGTGACAGGTAGTGACGCATCCAATAATTCCGCTACCGCAGGGATAATCATCTTCACCGCCATAACGATAATGACAATAGCAATGATAACACAAACCATCGGATCAAGGATAAGCCATTTACCTCCTAATAATATAGCACCTCCAATACCTAATAAAGCACCGACAGAGGACAACGCGTCTGAACGATGATGCCAAGCATTCGCCATCACTACCGAGCTATTCATAGCTTTTCCTACCCTATACGTCCATTGGAAAAGTGCCTCCTTGACGAGGATAGAGACGAGAGCTGCCCAAAAAGCGAACCATGAAGGGGCTGATAGGCTGAGAGGCTGAGGGGCGGAAAGGATAGAGACAATTTCTTGAATACCATGATAACAGAGGGAAATGCTAACGCCTATCAGTAAGATAGCGACGACGAGGGTACCGAATGTCTCGAATTTTCCGTGACCGAAATTGTGCTCCTTATCCGCATTCTGTCCGCCTAAATGTACCATGAGTAAGACCACTCCGTCCGAGAGTAAGTCGGAGAAAGAGTGAATAGCATCGGCTACCATTGCGGCACTGGCACCGAGGATACCGGCAACCATCTTGAGCACCGAAAGAAGAAGATTGATCAGTGCTCCCCAAAGAGTGATGCGTATTAATCGAGAAGTGCGAGACATGATTGGTTATTGGAGATTGACTATTGATGATTGATTTGATGGGTGATGTAGTGTTTTTTAGCGTAAAGGAAGAAGAAAGAGATGCCAAGGGCAAAGAAACCAACTCCCGTCCAGAAAGCAGAGAAATAACCAAAATGCTCGGCTATTGATCCACCCACTAACATTCCAACTCCCATCCCTAAATCCCAAGAAGTGAGTAAGGTGGAATTGGCTGTTCCACGCTGACAATTAGGGGCCAGATTAAGGAACATATTTTGGAAAGCCGGCCATAAATGACCATTACCTAAGCCAATAACGAAAGGTGCAACATAGTACGCCCACTCTTGGTGTACGCCTGCAAAAAGGACAAAACCGCAAATAGAGACAAGCATTCCTAAAGAGGCATTACGCACCATCAACCCCTTCGCCAGACTATGTCCTCCCAACAACCGCGCCACAATCAGTCCAATAGCAAAGAGAGCAAAGAAAACACCTGTACCCGTAGTAATGCCTAACCGTTCACGACCATAGATGGCGACATACGTAGAGAGGATGCTGTACGCAAACGCACATGAGAACATCACTATAAACAATGCCCAAGCCTTCAGTAGGAAGAACCTGTCGAGGCTGATAGGCTGAGAGGCGGAAGGGCTGAGAGGCTGAGAGGCGGAACGGGGCTTAAGATGAAGCGTGCTGTTAAGAACTAATCCTAATAGTGCACAGGCTAACGATATGATAAACAGAACGTTATAACTATGGCATTGAGAAAAAATGAGTAGTGCAATCGAGGGACTGATAGCGGTGGCAATGTTGTTACTAAGTCCAAAGTACCCTATTCCTTCTGCACGACGAGAAGACGGTAAGACATCAATGGCAACCGTTGTAAGGCTGACTCCTGTAGCTCCAAAAGGAGCACCATGAAGGGTACGACAGATAGCAAACAAAGCTAAAGAGCCTGCCGCCATATAAAAGCCAAAGAAAATAGCCGTCAAGCCATAACAAATGAGTAAAAGTAGTTTACGAGGAAGCGTATCAACAAGATAACCGCTGAAAGGGCGAATAAACAATGCTGCAGCGGCATAGCCGGAGAGCACAAGACCAATGACCTCTTTGTTAGCGCCGTAAGTGTCCGTGAGATACAAGGGCAATAAGGGCGTTAGAAGCCAAAAGGCAAAGTTCATGAGAAAATTGCTTCCCCAAACTTTTAAGTATTCGCTATTCCATAGTTTTTCCATAGGCGGAAGGGCTGAGAGGCTGAGAGGCGGATAGGAAAATACGAACGGCATTACCGACCATCTCAACACATGGGCGTTTGTGGTAATATTCTTCCGTCCGAGGGGACGGCGTAGGCTGAGAGGCGGAAGGGCTGAGAGGCTGAGAGGCGGAGAGACCTAAAAGGTCTGCACACGTGAGGGAGCCATGTTGCGCTTTGAAATCGGCAGCGAGGCGCTGAACGAGTTCGTAGTTGTGTTTCTTACCCTCCGCATCACCCGGTGTGGCAGAGCCATTCTCTAACCCCGCCAACAAGAACATCCCACAAGCGGCTCCGCAAGTAAGGCGCATCCTTCCTATACCCCCACCGAAAGAGGCAGAGAGGCGTAAGGCAAGCGATTCGTCCGTGATACCATAGAGATCCGCGCAAGCGGCAAAGACCGATTGCGAACAGTTGAAACCCTGCTTAAAGAGTGATTGCGCCTTAGCGACGCGTTGTTCTATTTCCTTGGAAGTCATTGATTAAGCATTAGTGATTAGCAAATCAGCGCGGGAATAAGGTGCTCGCGGATCTTAATATAAACGGTGGTCTCTTTCTTAGCGAAAGGAGTCTTAACATAGCCCATGGCAATACCTTGGTTGGTAGTAGGACACATGATTCCACTTGTGACATTTCCAATCTTATTACCTTCGGCATCGCATATATCATAACCATTACGTGGGATTGCACGCTCTTGGCAGACCATGTGAACCAGTTTGCGTTGTACACCCTCGGCTTTCTGCTGTAGGAGGAAATCCTTATCAATAAAATCCTTAGCATCAAACTTGGTTATCCATCCCAATCCCGCCTCCAAAGGCGATGTAGTATCATCAATATCGTGACCATGGAGGCAATACCATTTCTCAAGACGCAATGAGTCGCGCGCCCCTAAACCGATAGGAGCTAAACCATATTCCTTACCTACTTCAAAGAGGGCATTCCAAATCTGCATCGCCGCTTCCACAGGGAAATAAAGTTCAAAGCCACCGGCACCTGTATAGCCCGTGTTACTAAGAAGAACCCCTTGTACACCTGCAAAAGACCATTCGCGGAAAGAATAATAAGGAATAGAAGATAAATCAGCATCCGTGAGTTTTTGTAATAACTCAGTAGCTTTAGGTCCTTGGACCGCGAGTTGACCATATTTGGAACTGGCATTTTCGAGATTAACACCAAAAGTATTATGTTGATTGACCCAAGCCCAGTCTTTGTCAATATTTCCGGCATTGACAACAAGCAGATACTTCGTAGTGGAGTACTTATATATAATAAGGTCATCAACAATACCGCCTTTACCATTGGGGAAACAGGTATATTGTGCTTTGCCGGCATCCAGTTTGCTCACATCGTTGGTGGTAATATATTGTAGGAAGTCAAGGGCTTTATCGCCTTTAACCCAGAACTCACCCATGTGGCTAACATCGAAGACTCCGACACCTTCGCGGACAATCTTATGTTCTGCGGTGATACCCGTAGGATAACAAATAGGCATATTAAAACCTGCAAATTCTGCCATCTTGGCTCCGAGAGCAATATGTGTCTCGGTAAAAGGAGTAACTTTTAACATTTCTCTATGATTTTAATGATTAATTGCGAAGCTAATTCTAACGAAGGGATAGGCAAATACTCAAACCGACTATGGAAGTTCTCACCTCCCGCAAAGATATTAGGACAAGGCAGTCCTTCAAACGACAATCGAGCTCCGTCGGTTCCGCCACGAATAGGTTGCACCTTGGGCGTGATACCCAGTTCTTTCATGGACTCCTCAACGAGAGTAATAATATGCATGACGGGTTCAATCTTAGTGCGCATATTGTAATACTGGTCGCGAATCTCAATCTCTGCCGTACCCTCGCCATACTCGCGGTTGACCTTACGCACGAGGTGTTCCATCTCGCGTTTGCGGCTCTCGAAACGAGCACGGTCATGGTCGCGGATAATATAGTTAAGGGTTGTTTCTTCAACCGTTCCGGTCATGCTGATAAGGTGGTAGAACCCCTCGTAGTCTTGAGTATGTTCAGGCGTTTCCCAACGAGGCAGCATTACCGCCAGTTGGTAGGCGATACGCATGGAGTTAACCATCTTATGATAACCATAACCCGGATGAACATTGATACCATGTATGCGGACCTTACAAGCAGCAGCATTGAAGTTCTCAAACTCCAATTCACCGATAGCGCCTCCGTCCATCGTATAGGCGAAATCACAGCCAAACTTCTTGACATCGAAATGATCAGCTCCCTGCCCTATCTCCTCGTCCGGTGTGAAACCAATACGAATCTTACCATGTTGTATCTCAGGATGGGCAAGTAGGTATTCACAAGCCGTAACAATCTCGGCAATACCCGCTTTATCGTCAGCTCCCAAAAGAGTCTTACCATTCGTAACGATGATATCTTGTCCCTTATAACGCAATATCTCAGGATACTTACTGGTCTCAAGGACAATATTCTCCTCCTCATTTAAGACAATGTCTTTTCCATCGTAATTGGCGACAATACGCGGGCGGATATTACGTCCACTTGCGTCAGGAGCCGTATCCATGTGAGCAATGAAACCGATGGTCGGTTTGCCCTCTACATTAGCAGGAAGGGTAGCCATGATGTACCCGTTTGCATCTAACTCTACGTCTTGTAAACCAAGGGAGATAAGTTCGTCACGTAAAAACTGGGCAAAAACCATTTGTCCAGGAGTGGAAGGAGTCAGGTTCGTTTCCTCATCAGAGGTGGTACAGAAACTGACATACTTAAGAAATCGGTCTGTAATATTCATAGTACTATATTCATTTTATTTTCTTGTCCTTGTATAAAAGCGAGGATATTATCCGTAACATTCTCGCACATCTTCACCCTATCGTCCCAAGTGCCGGTGCCCACGTGTGGCGAGAGGACAACTTGGTCTAAATGTTTGAGTTCCTCACTAATGTTCGGCTCAAACTCATACACGTCCATGGCAGCTCCGGCTATCTGTCCTTTCTGCAAAGCAGCAATCAACGCTTTCTCATCCACGTGCGCCCCGCGAGCTGTATTAATAAGGAAGGCAGAGGGTTTCATCATCTCTAATTCGGCAGCACCTATCAAGTGGTGCGTATCCGATGTGTATGGCAAATGAAGAGACACAAAATCCGATTGCGAGAGAAGTTCGTTAAAAAGCACATAGCGAGCTTGGTATTGTTGCTCCTCATTGTCCGTCAGCCGATGGCGGTTATGGTAGATAATCTTCATTCCCGAAGCAATAGCTCTACGAGCAACGGCTTTACCAATACGGCCTAAACCAATAATACCGAGAGTTTTACCATAAAGCGATCGCCCTAAATTATTCATCACACCAAAAGGTTCGGCGGCATCAAGACGCACTTTACGATCCAACTCGGCAGTACGACGAGCAACAGCATGCATTAGTGCAAAAGCAAGTTCTGCCGTAGGCTCTATGACGGGTTGCGGGGTGTTGGTAACACGTATTCCGCGCTCTTTACAAGCTTTGAGGTCGATATTGTTATATCCCACACCAAAATTAGCGACAAGTCGCAAATAAGGCATCGTGCTTATCAGTTCCCGTGTCACGAGGTAATCAAAGGTGCTGACAAGCACTTGCGCTTCACCAAAAGGAACATCTAGTTCGTGGTCAATCAGACGCGCAAAACCTTCCCTTGGAAGGGCTGTTGTGAATGCAATTTTCATTTTCGCTTGCAAAGTTACAAAAAAATTTGCGTATCTGCAAAAAAAAGTGTAATTTTGCAGCGATTTTTGAAAAATAAAGAAATCCTATGATAAAAGTTGCTATTTTTGGTTACGGAAATATAGGTCGTCATGCGGAGCATGCAGTAAAGCAAGCGCATGATATGAACCTATTGGGTATTTTCCATCATAATGAGCTTGAACAAGCCCTTGCGGCCAAGCCTGATGTAGTGTTACTAACTATTCCTTCACGTCAAGTGCCCGAGATGGCTCCTCGTTTCTTGGAAGCAGGTGTATCAACTGTGGATAGTTTTGATATCCACACCTCTATTCCCGAGGTACGTGAACAATTAGGTCAAGTATCCACGAAAGCGGTTAGTATCCTTTCTGCAGGTTGGGATCCCGGTTCGGATAGTGTAGTACGCTGTTTGTTAGAGGCTATAACACCCGGTGGAACAACATACACCAACTTTGGTCCCGGTCGTTCAATGGGTCATACGGTCGTAGCTAAGAGTAAACCAGGCGTGATAGATGCATTGTCAATGACTATTCCTGTTGGAAACGGGATACATAAACGCGAGGTATATGTGGTATTAGATAAAGGGGCCGTGCTGAGCGATGTAGAAAAAACGATCAAGTCCGACCCCTATTTTGCAAACGATAGCACGACCATAATAGCCGTACCAAGCCTGGAGGGACTTAATACGGTGCAACATGGTGTGTTGATTGAGCGAGAAGGGGTGAGTGGGATAACCACTGAACAGAAGATAGCATTCTCAATGACTATCAATAACCCCGCATTGACGGGACAAGTGATGTGTTCGTGTGCTCGTGCGGCTTATCGTCTAACACAAGAGCAACGATTTGGGTGCTACACAATGATTGAAATCCCTCCCGTGATGCTTCTATCAGGAACAGCGGAGGAGAATGTTAAGAAATTGGTATAGAACAAAGAGAATTAACGTTCTTCGAACGTTCCATCAGTGTAGAAAATAAGAATTTTATCCACCAGTTTGACAGACGTGGGTTGAGACGGAGCCGAAGATGGCTCCGTTTTTTGCAACTGTGAAGCTTCTAAGACCGCTTGAGAATCGTCCGGACGGACATCAAAGAGCGATTGCTCGACAACAGCGCCATTCTGACGATACATGGGGCCAATCCCCAAGATAAGCCAATCCGAGGATAGGGTACGAAAACGATTTAACACTCGTTGCAGTACATCAAGACTAGGATTATTACGTCCAGAAAGGATATTCGATATCGTTCCAGCTTGTATGCCCACTTCTTGAGCAAATTGTTTTGCCGTCATTTTCTCTGAATCAATGACCTGCTCTAATCGTTGACGCTCGTTCATATATTTACAATTTAACTATTTATTGTTCAAAATCGAGTGCAAAGATACGAAAACTTTTTCACATGTGCAAATATTTTGCAAAGAAAATTTATTCACAGTTGTATTTTGCAAACTTGAACACACAAATCTACACAAATATTAGCCAATTGACACACTCCCAAGATAGGCGCAAAATATCAAACAATATAATAAAACAAATAAAACGTGTAATCGATTGATTTATAGATATAAATTTATAAATACTGATTATTTAGCGAATAAATAAACAAACAAAAGGCCGAACAGGCAAATAGCATATTGAGTAATAGATAAAGTAAAGCATATAACTGCTGATAAATAGTTAGTTAAATATTAGCGATTAAAGATTTACATCAACTATTAGTCATCAAGTACCCGCAGTATCATTGAGTGTTGAGTGCGATGCTTCTCTTGAAAATCAGTTGTTGAGAATTGAAAATATCATACATAAAAAAAGCAACCTGCGATGCAGATTGCTGAATTATGAGAGAGTAAGATTTGTGAAGTTCACATAAATGTAGGTGATTTATAATTCACATTTCTATGGGTGCCCTACCCTCTTTTGTGTTTCCAACGATTATGGCTCCAAAGCCAAAGGGAAGGTTGTTCAAGAATATTCGTTTCGAGGAGATTCGCATATTTCTGGGTAATCGTCCATTCGTTTTCATTTATGGGATTCTCAGCGATTGTGCGGATATCGACGTGATAGTACCCTCTTTGGGGTGAAGTAATATAGAAATAGAAGACCGGATAGTTGAATTTACGTGCTAAGACTTCACTTCCGTCTAAAAAAGCAGTATCTTGGTTTAGGAAAGTGGTCCAGAAGTGCGAACTGGCAGGTGATGGTTTTTGGTCAGAGATCATTCCATACCCTATCCTTCTACCCTCTTGATGGTTTCGTACCATGGCTCGTAGGATCTGTTTCATTTCGACCATCTCGGCACCTCGTTGAGCACGGATATCGAGCATCAATTCGTTCATAGAAGTGTTTTTGAGGCGACGATAAACGCTTACTTCCCGCATAGGTGGTGTAAGGCGATTTCCTATTTCTGCTGTCCATTCCCAGTTGCCCAAATGCCCAAGCATAACGATAGCGCCACCATGGGTACGGATAGCCTCTTCAATAAGATCAATATGCTGATATTGAATGCGTTGGTTCATCTCCTCAGGCGAGATAGTATAACCATAGATAGTCTCGGCAATAGTGTCCGCCAGATGGTGATAGAAGCCTTTAGCAATGGCTTTTATTTCCTTTTCGGACTTATCGGGAAAACTATTGCGTAAGTTCTGATAGACGATCTTACGGCGATAGCGCAGAATGTAGTAAGCCAGTGGATAGAGAACGCCATTGGCTAAACCATAATGCACCCTAAGAGGCAGTCGCGATAATGTTTTGACGAGTGCTTTCATTCTTCCTCTTCGTACCAGCCTTGTTCTATTCCGTATTGCATCTCGCCATCAAGGATAATCTGTATCTGGCTGCCGGTTAGGCTACGATGGCCATTTTTAGCGGCTTGAAGAACGAAATCGAGTTGTTCGGTTTCGTCCACTTCGCCATCAAGGTAAGTCATCTCACCATTTTCGTCATCAACCTCAATAAGGCCAACGGAGATGAGATAGTCATCAACAGCATCCAGCACGAAAAGGATATCGTCGGCGGTAAGACCTTGACGATCTTGTTCGGGAATAAGATTGTAGATAAATTCTACCTGTTCACGCTCTTCAGGATCGAGCAAACTGAGTTCAATTGATAAATTTTGCATAATTTTTTCAAAATTATTTGCAAAGGTAAGAAATTTTTTGTAATTTTGCAAACAAATTCGTAATAAAATGAATAATTTTGTCAAAAGACTCCTTTTTGGGGCCATTTATGTAGGGTTAGTCGTTGCCTCCATCTTAGTTCATCCTATTTTCTTCGGATGTTTGTTTTTGGGTATTACTATGTATGCCATGTACGAATACTGTAACCTCGTAAAGGTTCATCTTGCCTACAAGGTTATATCCATCATCCTTGGCGGGTTAGCTTTTGTGGGGTCGTGGTTGCTTGAATTTACGGACCACATTCTTGCTGACGATCCTTTCGGGTTTCTCATCGCGTATGTTAGCGTACTGGTTACATCTATGATTGCCTCATTGGCGATGAAGCAAGACGATCCTTTTCATTGTTGGGGAAACTTATTGATTAGTCAAATCATTGCGTGGCCGTTTGTGTTGATGAATCCGATATTAGCACAAGACAAGTACTTACTGTTGATGCTCTTTATCACCATTTGGGTTAACGATACGGGTGCGTATTGTGTGGGGTGTTTAACGGCTAAACGCGCTAAAGGCAACCACAAGATGGCTCCGAATATCTCTCCTAACAAGTCTTGGGAAGGATTGTTTGGCGGGTTTGTGTTTGCGTTGATAGCGGGTTACGTCTTCTATCGTATCGGTTGGATCGACAGTTGTTGGAAGTCCCTACTCGTCTGCCTTGCCATTGCCATTGCAGGTACGTTTGGTGACTTGATGGAGAGTAAGATGAAACGCACGGTAGGTGTAAAGGATTCCGGAGTTTTCCTACCCGGTCATGGTGGCGTGCTTGACCGCTTTGATAGTCTGCTTTTGGCAACGCCGATGTTGTACTTTTTGATTTATGTTTTAGGATGAAGTGTTCGGTTATCATATTAAACTGGAATGGCGCGGAGATGTTGAGGCGGTATCTGCCTTCGGTAGATCGTTCCCTTCATTCGCTGCAAGACCGCTTCGCTGAAAGACCGGCTTCGCTTGAAGGATTATGTGAGATTATCGTTGCGGATAATGGTTCCACGGACGACAGCGAGGCGGTAGTTCGTGAGTTTAAGGATGTTCGTTGGGTCGCTTTTGACAAGAACTACGGTTTTGCGGAGGGATATAACCGCATTATCAATCAGGTAGATAGCGAATATGTAGTGCTATTGAACTCAGATGTAGAGGTGGCGGAAGGTTGGTTAGAGCCGTTAGTGTCATATTTAGATGCCCATCCTATGGTAGCGGCGGTACAACCAAAAATATTGAGTTGGACTAGTAAAGAAAATGGCGATCAACCTATCTTGTTTGAATATGCAGGTGCTTGTGGAGGATATATAGACTGGTTAGGGTATCCGTATTGTCGTGGTCGGATATTGTCCACAATAGAAAGGGATAAGGGCCAATATGATTGTTGTGCTCCTATTTTTTGGGCCTCGGGCGCGTGCCTATGCGTGCGCACGAATATATATAAGGAATTAGGTGGGTTAGATGCCGGTTTCTTTGCTCATCAAGAGGAGATAGACTTATGTTGGCGCATGAATAGTAGAGGTTACACGCTGGCTTGTGTACCCGATTCGGTGGTATATCATTTAGGTGGAGGAGCACTCCATTATGAGCATCCACATAAGACATTCCTTAACTTCCGTAACAATCTCTTAATGCTCTATAAGAACTTACCTTCCCGTCAATTGCTACCGGTGTTACTGCTTCGTTGTCCGCTCGATTATGCAGCAGCGTTGCACTTGGTCGTGATGGGTAAAGGAGCTAATGCGTTGGCTGTCATCAAGGCGCGAATAGCTTTTCTAAAACAAATACGTTTATATCGAGAACAGAGAAAAGAGAATTTACGTCTAACCACAGTTACGGCTATTCCTACATTATATAAGAAGAGTTTGTTGGGAGGATATTACGTCTTCGGACAGCATTCTTTTAGCGATTTTCAGCCATTATGTTAAAGAAGATTTCTCCCATAGGATTATTTTATCTATTATTGCTTGCATGGGTGATATTAGATGTGATAGAGGCTTTTTTGTTTGAAATTCACGCAGACGAAGCTTATTATCAGTTATATGCTAATCATTTGGCGTGGGGATATTATGATCATCCACCAATGATTGCCCTATTGATTCGCTTATCTAATTTGTTGGCGACAGGAACGTTAGGCGTTCGATTGGGTGTGATATTTCTTCATGCAGGAACGATTGGATTGATTTGGAAGAGTCTTGGTATATCTTCACCGACGTATGAGCAAGTATGGCGTTTCTTTTTATTAGCCTTCCCTATTGTTATGTTAAACGCGTACGGGTTCATTGCGACTCCTGATGCACCGCTATTGTTCTTTGTTGCGCTGTTCTTTTACTTATATAAACGATATTTGCGTCAACCGAGTTGGGGCTTAGCATGTGGCATAGGTATTTCAATTGCCCTCATGATGTATAGCAAATATATGGGTGCATTGGTGATTGCGTTTGTTGTGTTGAGTAATATCAAGTTAGTGAAAGATATCCGATTATGGAGTGCTTTAGGGATAGCGATTCTACTATTACTTCCCCATTTATGGTGGCAATATGAGCACCATTTCCCCAGTATCTCTTATCATCTAATGGCTCGTAACACGGCATTTAGTATTCTATTCCCCTTGGAATATATCCCCAATCAGCTGGTAGCTTTTAATCCCGTCACTTTTGTGTTGATGATTTATACAGCCTGGCAAGTAAAGATGAGTAAAGACTATTATCAACGAGCACAAGCGTGGACGATCATAGGATTTATTGCTTTCTTCTGGCTGATGACATTTAAGGGTCATGCAGAACCTCATTGGGCTATCTCAGCGGCTATTCCTGCCATTGCATTGTTATTTGAACAAATGGCTACTCCTATTTGGCGTAAACGTCTCCTTTATTGGATGATGCCAATGGTTGTTATCGTGATGATAACGAGGGTTGTCATACTGACAGATTGGTTACCCGAACGAATAGGCATTCATGGTAAACAAGCTGAATATGAGCAATTGGCAAAAGTAACAAACCACTTACCTGTAGTGTTCTGTGGTTCTTTTAGCGAGCCTTCTTTGTTTGCCTATTTCACGTCTCAGCCTACGGCTATTGTGAGTTCTTTGGACATAAGACGAACACAGTTTGATATCTGGCAAGAGGATATAGCAATGCAAGGTAAGCCCGCTTACGTAACTGCCAAATGGAGTATCACGCCCTCTCTACAATCTGCGAGTCGTTTGCAAATAGACATCTTAAATCAAGCAGTTAGAACCGATTCCATCGTTTTTGATTTGCAGATACACAATCCCTATCCTTGCGATTTTGTTTTCTCTCACAATGAGTTTCCTGCTCACTTGTTAGTTGCAACATTAGAGAAAGACGGATATCACTATATTTCGGGAAACTATAGCGGACCTGATACCATTAGAACGTTATCACAAGAGTCGTATCGTTTGGCTATACCTTATCAAGTGTTGCCCGCAAAGTCCGTTATTGCGATACAAACACCTCTCTGTATTTCTGCTAACAGCGTCAAGATTCCGAAATTATGAAAGAACTTATATTATCCTATTGGCCACTTATTTGGAAACTGATAAAGTTCTGTATTATCGGTTTTTCCGGTATGATTGTTGATTTTACAACTACATGGTTGTGTAAGGAGAAGTTACACATTAATAAGTATATCTCCAACTCACTTGGGTTTGTGTTAGCGGCCACGAATAATTATATTTGGAATAGGTTATGGACTTTCCAAAGTCAGAGTGATGCAATCCCTCGCGAATATACTACGTTTCTCATCATTGCGATGATTGGTTTGGGATTGAATAACTTAATTATCTATTTGTTACATGATCGTTTGAAATTAAATTTCTATCTTAGCAAGTTGATTGCGATTGGGTGTGTTACTATTTGGAACTTCTTTATGAATTATTTCTTTACCTTCCATGAATAAAATTTATTGTCTTTTTATCTGCTTTTGGTGCAGTCTATCCTGTTTTGCAGTAGATGGTTTTTGGAATCGATATTCGTCGCGGAAGCTTCCTGCAGATTCGCTCGTTGTGGATTCTGCTCTTATCCGATTCCGTGCTGCAGAAGAAGCCAAAGATTCTAAAAAAGTACGATTGTTATACAATGTCGATTTCACTACATTCTTTGATAATCGCGAGTATAAAGGTCCTTATCAAATACCTCAAACGATTTTCTCCTTTCGCCTATCCCCTACGATAGGTGTGGGTGTACGTGATCCTTTAGGCGGAAGACATAATCTGATTGCAGGTGTGCATTATAAACAACCATTAGGAGGGAATTGGCAAGATGTTCAAGTGGATCCTACTGCCTATTATCAATACCTGTACAAAGGCTTTGATCTTAATATGGGTGCTATTCCTTATACCAATCGTTATGCGGTATTACCCGATTGGCTGATGTACGATTCGATTGCCTATAATCACCCGAATATGTTAGGGGCATTATTAGCCTATCATGATCATCGAGGATTTGTTGAGTTTATGTGTGACTGGCGAGGCTCTCAAACACCTACTCGAAGGGAGATGTTTCGACTTATTTTAGATGGTCAATACCGATATAAGTGGTTCTTCGTTGGTGGCTGGGGACAAATCAATCACAAAGCTGGATTTATGCCCCCTCACGAATACGAGGGTGTTTGTGACGACATATATGTTAGTCCTTTCGTTGGTTTTAATGTGAGCCAATATACACCTTTTGATTCGCTTACCGTTAGGGCAAGTTATATCCTTGGTATTCAAAAACATCGATCCACCAACACAACACAAAATCCGCAAGGGTTTTATTTGGAAGTATATGCTAATTGGTGGTTCTTAGGTATCAAGAATAATTTCTACTACGGGCAGAACTTAATGCCTTTTTATGGGGAATTTGGTGCCAACCTAAATCAAGGAGACCCTTTCTTTCAATCTCGCATCTACAATCGTACAGATCTTTTCGTGTACTTATATCGTAGTTCGTTCGTCAATTTCTATTTCTCTTGGAACATGCACTACGATGGGCAATCGTTGGCGCATCAACAGCAACTCATTGTGCGTTTCAGTTTAGATGGACTGAGAAAAGACCAACCCTTGCTTGGGCTGTTTGAGAAGTAAATTAGAATCCAAAACTAAAGCCAATCATGGCGGTTACGTTCTGTCCTTGATAGAATGTTGGGCAAAACTCATCTAAGAAATGTTGCGCATCTCCGAGGTCTTCACAAGGCACGGAGATGTTGCTTTCTAAATGGTCGTATCCGCGAGCGTTATTGTAACTTACATTGGCGCGTAAGTACATGTTCGGGTGTACTTCGTAAGCAAAATCCAATGCCACCACTTCGTTCCTAAAGATAGGTTTGTCAAAGGGTTTTTGCTTAAGGACGTTGCTAATGCCGGCATCGGGATTCACTTTACGTCCGTCCACTCTGGCTACACGCAGATACGGAAAACTATTGTACTTCGTGTCGTGGGTATAACTGAGTTTAATGCTCATTCCTCGAATAGGTCGATAGGATATCTCACCAAAGATAGATTGGGCATTATCGCCCATGTATTGTCCGAGGTCGTAACTGTTCGACGTATAATCGAGCACATCAATTGAATGTGTATAACAAGCGATGTTTGTGCGACTGAACTCTGCTTTGAGGCTCAACCCTTTAACAGGCCACCCACCCCAATCAAAACCGACTACGTATGAGAAAGGATTGCGCTCCGCATTGCCTTTCTTTAGACGCGCAGCGCTGAACTCATCCAAATAGAACGATCCATAGAGTTTGAGGTGATCAACAGGGCGTAAAGTAATCGTTCCAAACACTTGTGAGTTTTGGTTTTGGGTTGCCGTACCCTTGGTGAGTAAATGGTCGAGCGACTTATAGAACGCGATGGGGATAAAATACGCTGCTTGCACATTGTCTTCCGCATAAATAATCGAGTTACCAATGGAGAACGACACATATTTGACAGGTATAAACGTAAACATATTCGCTGCCATGAACTTGTTATGCGGACGATATTCCTTATGTTGGGTACCATCCGTTTGGTTCTCTAAGTAATAACGTGTTGAATCGAGCACATTGCTCACGAGCCAAGCATGGAAGTAGTCGAACTGGAACCACTTACAAGGGGTAATTTGCAACGATAGTTGGGGTACTGCCGGTGCACGATTATTGAGAATATTCGAGGCATGGTAGGCATCGCCCCACCGTATCTCTTCGCGTTTGAGGCTGACACTTCCAAACCACGCATAAACGGAGAAACCTCCTTTTGAATCGGAGAAGTCGCCTCCGTAAGTTGCCTCTTTGTATTGCGTTCCAGGCATTAAGTTCAGTGCCTGTTGACCGGTAGCGGACTGATTAAGGCGTGCACCCTGCATCGTTCCTTCGGGGAAATCGTTTTTTTGAAGCCAATTGCCATAATAACTTTGGTCTCTCAAAGACCCCCAAATACTGACATGGTGGGCAATATCCATCTTCAAGTCTATGCCATACCAACGTTTGAGGATGGCTCCTTTCTTAGAGCCATAAATCTCGGCACCAAGGATAGGTTCGATGGACATCTTAAAGACCTTATTCTTCGTTAAATACGAGAACTGTATATTAGCGAGTGATAGGTCAAACGTCTGATGATCCGTATATTGGACATAACGATGAGTCCCCGGAATAGTGTCTCTTTCTAATGCGAAGACATCTAAATAGAAGGATAAGTTGTCCTTCTGCTGTTTACTCATCAGCGAATCACGTTCTTGTGCTTCAAGTAACATGGACGCTACTTGCCCCCTCGAATACGGCCGAACAGCGGTTTGGTGAACAATGATACCATCCGTCAAAAGGTCGTCAAGATAATCGTATATCTGCGTGTACGATAGAGGCACAGGGATATCTTGTGCCCTACTCCAACTCACACAGAGACAGAGGACAAAGAGAATGAGGAAGCGGTAGCGAGTCATGGGTTATTTTTTCTTTTTCGGTGTTGGGATATAGCGAGCATTGAGTGCGTCGATAATCTCATCGGTGATGTCGTACCCCTCTACAGAAGTAAGGACATTGTCGCGACCTTGGTTAGAGAGGATAAGATGGAATCTACCATCTGCATTATACTCGTTTAAGTAGTTCGTCAACGAATCTGCCAAACGGAGGTTCAGTGCTTGGTTCTCAGCCAAAATGTCTTGCGTGAGTTGCTCCTCAAGGGCTTGCAGTTCCTCTTGTTTGCGTTGCAGACGATTGGCTTCGCTCTCCGCGCGTTCACGCGATAAGAAGGCGTTGTTTTCAATCTTACGCTGGAAATCAGCATACTCGTTTTGGAACGTGCGCATCTTTGTGTTCAGTTTCAAACGAGCATCTTCTTGCTTACGCATCAGTTGTTCGCCACACTCTTGGGCTAAAGTGTAGTTTGCTAACAAGGAATCGAGATTGATAAAAGCAATGGGCAGATTGCCCTCTACGACAGGGGCAGTAGCCTCTGTGGACTGCTTACAGCAAGACTTACCTGTAAAATGAAGAACGAACAATGCCGCAACGGCAACAACTAAAACAGCATCAATAATAATTTGAACTTTTTTCATAATAATTGTATTTTATAGTGATTTAACATCTATCTTATGTTTAGGGTGGCGCATCTCGACATCTTGGGTACGAATGCAATGAATGCCACGTTTATGCATAGCTTCACTTTGTCCTATATCCTTACTACTGAACCGACCATTCTTCTTTAAGATGACACGGATACATAGCCCCGCAACAGCCAGTCCTAAAAGCAATATTATAATCCAAAGTTGTGCCATAATTGATTTATGCGCTGCAAAATTACAAAAAAATTTGCATATATCCAAAAAAAATTGTATCTTTGTGCCGTTTTTTGTAAATTATCACAAATTAGGTTCAAAATATGTTACGTAATATGGCAACAAACACAAATTCTCAACCCGGCACGCTGTACAATGCGTTGACTGCCGGAAGTAAAATTATTGGTACTATCATCGCTGATTCTGATATCCGTATTGATGGTACAGTAGAAGGCGATTTAACCTGCTCGGGAAAGGTCGTTATCGGTGAGCAAGGAAAGTTGAAAGGCACGATTAACTGTCAAAACGCAGAAATCCTTGGTAACATGGATGGCAAGATGGAGGTGAAGAACACACTCGCCTTGCGCGCAAGCGGAAACATTAAAGGTGAAGTCATCACGCAAGTCCTAATTGTTGAACCAAATGCCATCTTCAATGGTTCGTGTTCAATGAGTACGCCAGCAGAGCCTGCAAACAAGAAATAATCCTTTTACTTTATGAAGATCAAACCTTTTCGCGGAATACGTCCGCCTCGTGAACTCGCTGCACAAGTCAGTTCTCGTCCCTACGATGTATTAGACTCTGAGGAAGCTCGCGCTGAAGCGCAGGGCAACCCGATGTCGTTATATCACATCATCAAGCCGGAGATAAACTTCACTCCGGGTACGGACGAGTTTGACCCAAAAGTATATCCGGCTGCCGTGGAGCAGTTCCACCTCTTCCAAAAGAATGGCTGGTTGAAACAAGACTCCAAAGAGAACTACTATATCTATGCGCAAACCATGAACGGTCGCACACAATACGGACTCGTTGTGGCTGCGTGGGTAGAGGATTACATGGAAAAGCGCATCAAGAAACACGAGTTGACGCGTCGCGACAAAGAGGAAGATCGCATGAAACATGTGCGCGTTAATAACGCGAACATTGAACCTGTTTTCTTCGCTTATCCGCATAGAGATGACCTCGATGCTATCATCGCGAAGGTTACCGCCACCCAACCGGAGTACGATTTTGTATCCGAATTAGATGGCTTTGGTCACACGTTTTGGGTGATTGACGATGAGGCTACTATCCAAAAGATTACGGACATCTTTGCTCAAATTCCGGCTATGTACATTGCCGATGGACACCATCGTTCGGCAGCGGCTGCACTCGTTGGAAACGAGAAGAAACTGCAAAACCCGAACCATCGGGGAGATGAGGAATATAACTTCTTTTTAGCAGTTTGTTTCCCCGATAACCAACTCAAGGTGATGGATTATAACCGCGTCATCAAGGACCTCAACGGATTGACTTCTGAGCAGTTCCTTGAAGCCTTGCACAAACATTTCGTGGTAACCGACAAAGGAAAAGCTATCTATCATCCGCAGGCATTGCATGAGTTTGCACTCTATCTTGATGGACATTGGTATCAACTCGTTGCTAAAGCGGATAGTTATGACGACAATGACCCGATTGGTGTGCTGGATGTCTCTATTTCGAGTAAGTTTATTCTCGATGAGATACTCGGAATCAAGGACTTACGTTCGGATAAACGTATTGACTTCGTAGGAGGAATACGTGGTTTGGAGGAACTCCAACGTCGCGTAGATAATGGCGAAATGCGCATTGCATTAGCACTCTATCCCGTCACGATGCAACAGATTATTACCATTGCCGATACCGGAAATATTATGCCACCAAAAGCCACTTGGTTTGAACCCAAGTTGCGTTCAGGACTGATTATTCATGCGTTGGACTAAAAGTTTCATATTATTGCTCATCTCTACTCTATGTTTGATGGGCTGCTCTGTTGGCGCACGCGTCAAGAAAGCCGATAAAAAATATGCTATCGGTGAGTATTTTGATGCAGCAGACATGTACAAACAAGTGTATAGTCGTATTCCCTCGAAGAAAGAGAAAGCGATGAAGGCGCACGTAGCTTTTCAGCAAGGCGAATGTTATCGTATTCTCAACAATTCCAAAGCAGTCAATGCCTATCAAAATGCAATACGAAATAAGTACCAAGACTCGATTGTGTATTTGCGTTTAGCGCAAGCATTGCAGTATCAAGGGAAGTACAAAGATGCCGATAAGAACTACCTTATCTACTTGGAAGCGCACCCCTTTGACTACGTTGCACAAGCGGGACATTACGCTTGTAATCAAGTGAATAACTGGAAACAAGAATCGTCAAGATATAAAGTATCTGAAGCGAAGGAATTAAATCAGAAGCGCACATCCTCCTTCGCTCCAAGATTTATCGGAGATGATAAAGATGCATTGATGTTCACATCGAATAGACAAGAGTCTTCTAAATCGAATAACAAGAAGACTTCGGCCCGTCCAAGTCCTGTGACGGGGGTACAAAATTTCCAACTCTATGACACGCACCGAGATGCATCGGGAAAATGGACAGAGATATTGCCAACAGAAGGACTGACAAAAGAGGAGGAAGAAACAGAATCGGAAGCCGACTCCACATCAACTACAATGGGAATACAAGCCAGTAAACCAGAAATGGGCGTTTGTTGCTTTACACCCGATGGGAAAACCATGTACCTCACCTATTCGTGTCCTATCAATGGACAAGATGCAGGAGCTAAGATCTACACCTCTTCCAGAGCCTCTGGTGAATGGGGCGAGCCACAAGAGTTCACTATCTTCTCGGATAGTACGATTACGGTTGGACATCCCTCACTCTGTCCAACAGAAGACACCCTTTATTTTGTCTCTGATGCCCCTGGTGGTTATGGTGGTAAAGATATTTATTTGGCGGTCATAGAGAATGGACAAGTAGTTGATATACAGAATCTTGGTCCTAAGATCAACACATCCGATGACGAGTTATATCCTACTATTCATCCCGATGGCAGTTTATATTTTGCATCCAAAGGGCATCCTGGTTTTGGTGGGTTAGACATCTTCAGAGCGGTGCGTGATACGATTACACCCGATTCACTTCGTCAAGACGACAATGCACCTATCGCGTGGAGTTTGTTTAATATGGGAGCCCCCTTCAATACGAATGGCGACGACTTCGGTATCACGTTTGAGGGAAACTCGCAAAATGGGTTCTTCTCCTCCAATAGAAATGACAAGAAAGGGTTTGATAAGATTTATCGCTTTGACTTGCCGGTGATGGAGTTTTACGTGACCGGAACCATAACGGATAATAACGGCGACCCCGTTTCGGATGCAGGGTTACGTCTTGTTGGTAATGACGGGACGAATAGCAAGTTACAAGTAAGACGCGATGGCACCTATAAGTTGAAACTCAACAAGGACACGCGATATATCATGCTTGCTTATGCACGCGGTTATCTCAACCAAAAAGAGAGCCTACAAACGTTTGATTTGAAGGACAGTAAAACCTTTGAACAAGACTTCACCCTCTCCCCTATCTCGCGTCCTATCACGATGGATAATATCTTCTTTGAGTTTGGTAAATGGGATTTGACGCCTGCATCGGAAAAAGGACTACAAACGCTTGTCAAACTGCTGCAAGACAATCCCAATATCACCATTGAACTATCGGCACACACCGACTTAGTAGGTGACTCGTTATCGAACATCGAATTGTCGCAGAAACGTGCTCAAGCGGTTGTTAATTACCTCACCAAACAAGGCATTGAAAAAGAACGTCTCACACCGGTGGGTTATGGTAAGAACAAACCGGTAGTGGCGGACAAAGCGATACACGCAAAATATTCGTTTATCCCTATCGAACAAGAGCTGAATGAGAAGTTCATCCTTGCTTTGCCGGCGGATAGACAGGAGATTTGTAACTCCCTCAACCGTCGTACTGAATTCAAAGTCTTAAAAGTCACCTACAAACTATATTAACTCTAATGAAACAATACTTAGAACTCTGCCGCCGTGTCCTCAACGAAGGTGTTCGCAAAGAGGATCGCACAGGAACGGGTACCCTATCCGTTTTTGGTCATCAGATGCGTTTTAACTTAGAGGAAGGTTTTCCCCTACTCACTACGAAGAAACTGCATTTGAAATCCATCATCTACGAACTGCTATGGTTCCTCAACGGCGATACGAATGTTAAGTATCTGCAAGACCACGGTGTCCGTATTTGGAACGAGTGGGCAGACGAGAATGGTGAGTTAGGTCCTGTCTATGGACATCAATGGCGCTCGTGGCCCGATTATAACGGAGGATCAATAGACCAGATAAAGAACGTGATGGAGCAGATTAAGACTAATCCGGACTCGCGTCGTCTAATGGTTAGCGCGTGGAATGTAGCAGAAGTAGATAAGATGGCTTTACCGCCTTGCCATTGTTTGTTTCAGTTTTATGTAGCAAACGGAAGATTGTCCCTCCAACTCTACCAGCGTTCCGCGGATATCTTCTTAGGGGTGCCTTTTAATATCGCCAGTTACGCTCTACTCCTTCAGATGATGGCACAAGTAACCGGCTTAAAAGCAGGCGATTATGTGCACACATTTGGAGATGCGCATATCTATCTCAATCACTTAGATCAGGTGAACTTACAACTCACTCGTGAACCGCGTCCATTGCCTACCATGCAGATCAATCCAAATGTAAAAGATTTGTTTGGATTCCAATATGAAGACTTCACTTTGTTAAATTATGATCCCCACCCTCACATCGCAGGGATAGTTAGTGTATGATTAGTATTATTGTAGCCATATCGGAGGAGAACGCGATAGGCAAGCAAGGCGGTTTGCTTTGTCATTTGCCCAATGACCTCCAGCATTTCAAAGCCGTGACGAGCGGTAGTACGGTTATCATGGGCGAACGCACGTTCTTGAGTCTGCCGTTCAGTAAGGTTCGGAACACGCACGCTCTACCCAATCGTCGCAATATCGTTATTACAGATAATAAGGATCACGCGTACGCAGGCGCGGAAATGGTCTATTCGATAGAGGAAGCAATAGAACTCTCAACTGACAACTCTAAACTACTCTCAACTCTAAACTCTCAACTCTCAACTACGAAGGCTTCCCCTGAAGCCTTCGTTATAGGCGGTGGAATGGTTTATCGTCAGTTTATGCCGATTGCGGATAAGCTCTATATCACGCACATCCACCATTCGTGGAAGGATGCGGATACGTTCTTCCCTGAGATTAAAGAAAGCGAGTGGAAGCTCGTCAGTGCCGAGCGTCAAGAGGCAGACGAGAACAATCCCTATCCACACACTTTCGCCGTCTATACGCGCAAGAAACAGGGGTGAAGATGTTAGCGGAGGGTTATATCCGCATAAACAGGATAATGATCCGAGATATAAGGGATGTTTTCGTAGGTTGTAGTATCGACTTTGAAGCGTAAGCACTGTTGTGCTCCGCTGTAGTAGATATAATCTAACGGCCACAGGATATTCTTTTGGTTTTCTTCTAATAGAGGGGCTGCATCGGAGTAGCCCGTTTTTCCAAACCCATTAAACGAACCGATCGTATCACGGTCTATAGCCGTAAAGCGAGCAGAAGACATAAGTCCCTCTATCTCAGTAAGTCCTTCATTATCAGGCAATATATTAAAATCACCTGTAAGAATCATAGGCCAGCCTTCAGGGTTCATGACGGAGATACTGTCATATATCAAGCTTAGTCCGTTTTTACGAGCCTCCCACCCTATGTGGTCTAAGTGGGTATTGACGTAGTAGAGTTTTTGGCCACTAGTTTTATTTTGTAGCAATGTCCATGTGGCAGTGCGTTTACACATTGCATCCCAGCCACGAGAAGGAACGTTAGGTGTTTCGCTGAGCCAATACGTTCCCCAACGCATCAATTCATAACGTGTAGAATCGTAGAAGATAGACATGTGTTCGCCTTCGCTAATACCATCTTCGCGACCGACACCAACGCAAGCATAGCGGGGGCAAGAAGATAAGATATAGTCTATTTGAAAGCCGTAAGCCTCCTGCACGCCAAACATATCCGGCTGAATAGCGTCAAGCATGGCGGAGGTAGCAGCTTTGCGATATTCCCAGCTATTTGATCCGTCATCAGCAATACCGAGACGGATGTTATAACTCATTACACGGATGGAGGTATCCGGTTTTTGGCAACTGATGAAACAACATGCTACAAGAGCAATGAGAAGAAGATAATTAGATTTTTTCATGGTTACGGATATAAAATTATTCTTATGGTATCAAATACGCTGCAAAAGTACTAAAAAAAAATGATATACGCAATTATTTTACAAAAAATGTGCAAAAATATTTGCATATATCAAAAAAAAGCCGTACCTTTGTACCCGATTTCGATTTGAAGACGATAAATCGTAAATGGTAAGTTGTCCAATCGTAAATCTTTATGGTGGTTTTAGCTCAGTTGGTAGAGCATCGGATTGTGGTTCCGAGTGTCCAGGGTTCGAGCCCCTGACTCCACCCTTCAAGCGACCTTCTTGGTCGCTTTTGTTTTTTAGGATGGGCTTCGTACCTCTGGTACTATCGTCTGAGATTGTATAAGTCCTCCGTGAGCAAGCTCCCAAGTCCTTATTCTCTCTCATCCGTCTCTATCATTAGAGATAGTCCATCCTAAAGAACAAAAACCAATGGCTCTTGGTGGAGGCAGGGGCTGTGGAGCGGGTTCTCCCTCCGCTGCGCTTCGGTCGATCTGCGCCTTCGGCTTGTGCGAGCCCCTGCATGCCTCGTCGGGACATTCTTGTGTCCCTTGCCGGCGGGCGTTCCCTCCCGTTTCCCATTAGCTATCTGCCAGCCATCTGCCTGCCATCTGCAACGGAACCTGATAGGAATCTGATAGGAACCTGATAGGAACTTCATAGGAACCTCTAAGGCACATACAAGAGGGATTTTAGGAACGTCACCGTAGGATGACCGAAGGATCTCAGGTTTCTCTCTCACATTGCAAAATAATGTTGTCTGTTTCAGTCAATCTGCGCCTTCGGCTTGTACGAGCCTTTTTGTCTTCTCGTCGCAAGTCCTTATAAATCCCACGCTTAGGCTATTATGCTACGGTATTGCTACGGTAATGCTCCGTTATGCTACGGGAGTTGATTTGGTGAAGTCAAAGAGATATTGTCGGATTGGACGACCATACGATTTTTAGGACGCTTCGTACTCGTGATACCCATTGAACGTAAGTCATCTACCCTCTTGAGCAAGTTACCACGCCCATCACTGAGCTGATCAGTTAAAGTCTTACATGTCCCTGCTGCCGTCGATAATTGTTTGGATAACGAAACACTCGTATCCACTAAACCAACAACTTTTTCGTACATTCCATTGGCCGCTTCTATTATCTTCTTGCAATTATCCTCTTGACGAGTTCCATTCCACGATTGCAGAACTAAGTTTAATGTAAGCATTAAGTTCGTCGGATTAAGGATGATAATCCCCTTGCGATACGCCTCCTGCGCCAACGAACGATTATAGTTCATCGCCATAACGTATGCCCCCTCGTTAGGCATAAACATGAGCACATAGTTCATCGCTCCCTCTACATATTTGTGATACTCCTTCTTCGCCAATTCAGAGACATGAGCCCACACCGAGTCGTAATTCTTCTTCACCAGTTGCTCGTACTCTTCCTTCGTCTCTGCGCCAATAGCATCGGTATAAGCCGTGAGGGAAACCTTTGAGTCAACAATAATACGACCCCCTTCCGGCGTATTGATGATGAAATCCGGACGATAACTCTCTTTATTCCCAATCAGAATAACCTCTTGCTTGGTATATTCAAGTCCTTCACGAAGTCCGCTTCCTTTTAGAATATCATCCAGCACTTGTTCGCCCCAATCGCCATGAACCTTTCCCTTGTTTTTCATAGCCTCTGCCAGATTGTCCGCTTGACGCCCCACATTCTCCGTCTGCTGCACCATTTGTTTGAGAGCTCCTTCTAACGAGGCGGTACTTTTTTCGTTGGAGGATCGAGTGTCGGTTATTAACTTGTTTATCGTCTCCATCTGCTGATTAAGCGGAGCCATCAGTTTCTCGACACTTTCCTTATTGGTCTTTTTAAGTTCTTCTTGCTGCTGTTTGAGAATCTCCCCCGTTGCATTCTTCATTTGCTCTTGCACCTTATCCATCGTTTCTTTGAAACGAGCGCGTTCCGCTTCGACCCCCTCCGTGTGCCGTTTTTCCATCGCTGCCATGGCTTCTGTATGCCGTTTTTCAATAGCCGCAATAGCCTCTTGGTGTGCCTGCTCTTTGGCTTCCATTAGAGTTTGTGCGTTCGATTTTATACTGCGGAGCATAACAAAAGCAACCAAACCAGCCACCACGATTCCGGCAATAAAGGATAATAAAACTTCTACCATCATATTACATAAGGTTTATTTGAGACAAAAACATATCTATCAACGAGACAATTTCCAGGCTTCGTAGTCGGAATAAGAACCTTCGTACCACGTCACATTCCCTTGCCCATCGTATGCCAAGATATGCGTGCAGATACGGTCAAGGAACCAACGGTCGTGACTGATAACCACGGCACAACCGGCAAAGTTCTCCAAGCCTTCCTCTAACGCACGCAAGGTGTTGACATCAATATCATTCGTCGGCTCATCGAGCAACAACACATTCGCCTCCGACTTAAGCGTCAAAGCTAAGTGTAACCTATTGCGCTCACCTCCCGATAGGACACCACATTTCTTCTCTTGGTCTTGGCCGGTGAAGTTAAACCGGCTCAGATAGGCTCTGGCATTGATTTCCCGTCCTGCTACACGAATAAACTCTGTACCGTTAGCAATCGTTTCATAAACCGTCTTTTCGGGGTCAATATTCGAGTGCACTTGATCTACGTAACCAATCTTCACCGTCTCTCCCACCTCAAACGTTCCTGAAGAGGCTGTTTCCAACCCCATAATCATGCGGAAAAGCGTCGTCTTACCGGCACCATTAGGACCGATCACGCCCACAATACCATTCGGTGGTAACATGAAGTTCATGTGCTCAAACAGAACGCGCTCTCCAAAGGCTTTGCCCACTTCTTTGGCTTCGATGACCTTATTTCCCAAACGAGGACCATTAGGAATAAAGATTTCGAGTTTCTCCTCGCGCTCTTTCTGCTCCTCGTTGAGCATCTTATCGTAAGCAGCAAGACGTGCTTTTCCTTTGGCTTGACGGGCTTTAGGAGCCATTCTCACCCACTCTAACTCGCGTTCCAATGTCTTACGACGCTTAGAGGCTTGTTTCTCCTCCATCGCCATTCGAGCAGTTTTCTGCTCAAGCCAAGAGGAATAATTGCCTCGCCAAGGAATACCTTCTCCGCGGTCAAGTTCGAGTATCCAACCTGCCACATGGTCTAAGAAATAGCGATCGTGGGTGATGCAGATAACCGTACCTTTGTAGTCTTGTAAATATTTCTCTAACCAATCAATCGATTCCGCATCGAGGTGGTTGGTAGGCTCATCGAGCAGTAAGATATCGGGTTGTTGTAAGAGCAGTCGGCACAAGGCGACGCGACGGCGTTCTCCTCCGGAAAGAATCGTAACCGGCTGATCATTAGCGGGACAGCGAAGCGCTTGCATAGCTTGGTCCAGATGATTGTCGATGTTCCAAGCATCCGCTGCATCAAGTTTATCTTGCAGTTCGGCCTGACGAGCAAGCAGTTTATCATAATCCGCTTCGGGGTCTGCAAAAGCGTTGTTAATCTCGTCGTACTCGTGAAGCATATCCATGATAGGTTGCACGCCTTCCTGGACACACTCTCGAACGGTCTTGTTTGGATCCAGTTTAGGGTCTTGCTCAAGGTAACCTACCGTATAACCCGGACTGAAAACAACCTCGCCATCGTATTCTTTTTCTACGCCGGCAATGATTTTCATCAGCGTTGATTTACCGGCACCATTGAGACCGATGATACCAATCTTAGCCCCATAGAAGAAACTAAGGTAGATATTGTTTAATACACGCTTTTGAGGGCCGAAGTTCTTACTAACTCCGACCATTGAGAAGATAATCTTTTTATCGTCCATATTAGTATTTTTGTCCAAAAATATTATACAATGCCTCGCCTTGACGGATATAGATTTCGCCATCAATCATGACTTTCCTGCCACATTCAAGACAAGGTTCTTCCGCGGGTTGCGCATAGATAGCATCTATATCCGTAGGTGCCCCTTCATTCCAACCATTAGGATAGTCTTCAAAATCGGGATCGTAGGCACTCACTAAATAATCAAAATTAAGTTTTTGGTCCTTCTTCTCTCCCCAAAAGAACTCTGCCAAATAGGGATAGTCAATAAAGGGGTTACGATTTCCTTGTTTCTTCTCAATGGCGTCATTACGTGCTCTCTCTTTGTCAGAGACAGGGTCTTCACGGTGCCATTTCATAAGCAAAGCAATGGAATATTTCGATAAGCCATAACCACTGGCAGAAGTACAAGTAGAGGTAAACATTGTACCGCCCTCAGATTGGGTGATATTCGTTGAGCTCCATTTGACACGAATGCCAAAATAGCCACGGGCAAAATCGCCTTTGTATTCGTCAGCCGGTTCAAAGACAGTTCCCACATTGGTATAGCCCGTAAAATCCGATTTACCAAGTTTATTACCGGCATAAGCATAGTCGGAGTGATTGGTCTCTCCAAAAGGATGATTACTACGCATCCCATTCACCTTACCATCGGTAGGCACGAGGTGAAAGAGGTCTGTTCCTATCCCCTTGCTTGTACTGCCGCCAAACCACGATTTAGGAACAGAGTGCTCACGATTATAGCAATCGCATTCATTTTTATAGGAACCACATTTCTTTTGTCCTGCCGTAAAAGAGCAGTTACCATACATATCCCAGATTTTCGTAGTACCCGGATGTACATCCGTAGTCTTAAAAGCATCCCAAAGGTTATCATACGAAAGTCCACTATAGCCTTTGTTGGCAATGGTGCACACTTGGTCAAAAAGCGTTTTAGCTTTCTTGCCGTCTAATCCGTCATAATGTCCATTTTTTGGCGCAGCCACCAAAGCAAGAGAAGAAAATAAAAGAATAAATAACGAGAAATGTCTCATGGTATAAATAATAAAATCCAACATATACAAAAAATGCCAAACTCAACGTTTAAGCATTTAATGTGGTCGGGATAGCGAGATTCGAACTCACGACCTCCTGCTCCCAAAGCAGGCATTCTAACCGGGCTGAACTATATCCCGAGGCTCTCATTTCTGAAAGCGGGTACAAAGGTACGACTTTTTTTTCGTATATGCAAATATTTTTCTATTTTTTTATGCATTTTCTGCTTTTCTTAGGGCAATTTGTTCCTCTAAGAACTTTGGATCATCAAAATAGTCGATTCTCATGGCGTGTCTAACCTGAGCGATGTTTTGTTGTCCAACCTTGCGAGCGTATGCCGTACCTTCCTTAAGGACATCGAGCACGTATGGCAAGTTCTTCTCTAATTCGGCTCTGCGTTCACGGATAGGTGTGAGGCGGTCATTGAGTACGGCAAAGAGGAACTTTTTGCAAGTTCCGTCCCCTAACCCACCTCGCGTGTAGTGGTCTTTCATCTCTTGGAGATTCTTATAGTCAGGCATAAAACGCTCAAAGTCACTATCTTGCGCAAAAGCATCGAGATACGTGAAGACCGTGTTTCCCTCTAAATGTCCGGGTTGAGCAATCTCCAAGTGTAAAGGATCGGTGAACATTGAGTTCACTTTTTTCTTGAGTTCTTTCTCTGAGTCGGCGAGGTAGATGCAGTTTCCGAGAGATTTGGACATCTTTGCTTTGCCGTCGGTTCCGGGAAGGCGCATACAAGCCGTATTCTCGGGTAAGAGGACCTGACACTCGTTAAGCACTTCGCCATAGCAATGGTTAAACCGACGCACGATCTCGTTGGTGAGTTCAATCATGGGTTTTTGGTCCTCGCCTACAGGAACGGTAGTACCATGGAAGAGGGTGATATCGGCTGCTTGTGAGACGGGATAGCAGAAGAATCCTACAGGGATATCCGCTTCAAAGTTACGCATTTTTATCTCCGTCTTAACAGTAGGATTACGTTGTACACGACTCACGGTGGTGAGGTTCATGTAGTAGAACGCCAGTTCGGTGAGTTCGGGCACTTGGGACTGAATGAAGATGTGGCATTTCTTAGGATCTAATCCTGCTGCCAGATAGTCGAGTGCTACTTCGAGTACGTTTTGACGAATCTTATCGGGGTTATCCGCATTATCTGTAAGGGCTTGCGCATCGGCAATCATGATGAAGATGTCATCATATTCGCCTTTATTTTGCAGTTCCACACGGCGGCGTAAAGAGCCTACATAATGTCCTATATGTAATTTGCCGGTAGGTCTATCACCGGTAAGGATAATCTTTTTCATTGCACGTTTATTTTTTAATGATTGGAAGCGGACGGGAGATACGTTGGTCAAGGATAGCCAATGTCTCGGTATTGGTTACGTGAGCGATGGAAAGTATCTGGTCATTGAGTATATGCAGCAGGTGTTCGTTATCACGGGCATAGAGTTTGACCATCATACCATAAGCACCGAGGGTGAAGACAGACTCCACAATTTCGGGGATAAGTTCAAGTTCTTTACTGACGGAATAATAAGCTTTACCGGTATCAAGGATCAGTCCCACATAGGCACAGATATTGTATCCAAGGCTTTTGGGATTGATTTGATAGCCAGAGCCCAGGAGGGTTCCATTGTCAAACATTTTTTGAACGCGCTGATGAATAGCAGCTCGACTAACGCCACAAACCTCAGCAATCTCCTTAAAGGGGACACGAGCATTTTGCGAAATAATTGATAGGATCTTATAATCCAATTCATCTAATACATTTTCCATATTGTTTAAATTTATTTTATTCTAATGATTGTTAATCCATCGCGCAGAGGGATAATTACTTGTTCCAATCGGTCATCGTTAGCGACCTTATCATTAAACGCGCGTAAGCCTAAGGTTTGCTTATCCTTATCATAATTAGGGTCAACCACGTGTCCATCCCAAAGGGTGTTGTCGGCGAGTATCCATCCATGAGGTTGCATGAGCGGCAAGACGGCATCTAAATAGGCACTATATTCGCGTTTATCAGCATCAATAAAACACAAGTCAAAGCGCTCTTTGCCTTGCATTGATGCAAGGGTGGATAAAGCATCGCCCATTCTTAGTTCTATATGTTGACCTAACGATGAGGCTTTTATGTTACGCCGAATGGTATCTTCCAGTTCGTCATTATGTTCGAGGGTAATAAGTCTTCCCTCAGGTGTCAATCCTTCAGCCAAACACAAGGTAGAATAGCCTGTAAACGTACCTAATTCGAGGATGGCTTGGGGTTGTATCATGCGACTAAGAAACGCTAACAGACGGCCTTGTATAGCTCCGGAGAGCATGTGTGGATTAAGTACATTAACGGCAGTATCGTGTTCGATAAACCGAAGTGTGTCATCGGCAGGTGAGGTATGCGATTCTATATAGTCTTCGAGTGTCATGCTTTCTTAATAGAGTCAAAACCTAATCCAAAAACGCCCGAAGTCTCGGATTGACTAACAAAAGCGTCTGGGTCTATGTTTTTTACAATCTTAAAGATTTTATTTACATCGTGTCGGTGCGCGAGAACGGTTATAATCTTCATCGGTTGATGAGAATAGCCACCTTCACCATCCAATAAGGTTACTCCCCTATTGGCTTCTGTCATGATAGCGTCCGCTATTTCTTTATAATTTTTGCTAAAGATAAAGAATTGTACCGATTGTCTCGTCTTATTCATAACGACATCAATAGCCGTCGTTGCCATAAAGGTATAGGTTAAACCGAATAGCAATTTCTCGATGCTATGCACTTCGGGCAAGAAGTAAGCACCACTAATGATTACTAAGTCGCACATAAACAAGATTCTTCCTAACGGCAGATGTTTGTACTTGTTCACAACCATAGCAATGATATCCGTCCCACCGGTAGATCCTCCATTAAGGTAGATAACAGCCAAACCGGAACCGCAGAACAGACCACCAATTACGACAGCCATAAAGGGATCTGTTAGGTCAGGAATAGTCGGCACAGGAATAAGCCAAAGCCAAATGGTCATACATATTACGCCAAAGATAGTACGAATACAGAAACGCCACCCTACAGTAATAACAGCAATAATAAGTAAGATGGTGTTTAGTATGAAGTTAGAGAGCCAAATAGGAATTGTCATACCTGTGGCGAAGTATATAATCTCGCATATACCCGTCAATCCACCACCAACAATAGCATGGGGTAATAGGATGCGATTGACCGCTACAGCATAAGCACCAACAGCAACGGCAATAAGCAGGTATTCCACCACATCACTTAGCCATTTCCATTTTGGGTTTTGGGGTTCAATCTTTGCCATTATTTATCAAATTTAGCTATTAAGTTACGATCTCCAAAACCATTATCAACGCGTCCGACAGGAATCCAGAATTTGTTGGCTTTCACCCAATTGGTAGGATACGCTGCTTTCGCGCGACTATAGGCATGATGCCACTCGTCAGCCACAATCTCATATTCAGGATGCGGAGCATTAATCAGTACATTATCCTCTTTGCTTGCAATATCTTGTTCCACTTCTCGTATCTCCTCACGGATAGTGAGTAGTGCGTCAATGAACTGGTCAAGTTCGGCTTTGGATTCCGATTCGGTAGGTTCAATCATCAAAGTACCATGTACAGGGAAAGACAGTGTAGGAGCGTGGTACCCAAAATCCATGAGCCGTTTGGCCACATCGGTTTCTGTTATGCCAATGGCATGGAACTGCCGGCAATCGAGAATCAGTTCATGCCCCACTCTACCCTTAGTTCCTGTATACACAATACCGTATGCGTCTTTGAGTTTAGATGCCATATAATTTGCAGAGAGAATGGCGGTTTCAGTAGCCTCACACAACCCTTCGTAGCCCATCATACGGATATAGCCGTATGAGATAAGAGCCATATTGGCATTACCAAAGAGGGCTGCACTGACACGGTTTTTATCTTCGGTAGGCATCGAGGCTGCTAAGCGTTCGGTGCAACAGATAGCACCCACACCAGGGCCACCTCCTCCATGAGGAGAGGCAAAAGATTTATGCAGATTGAGATGGCAGACATCGGCTCCGATGTACCCCGGATTGGTGTAAGCAATTTGGGCATTCATGTTTGCTCCATCCATATAAACGAGTCCGCCATTATGATGAATTATCTCGCACATCTCACGGATAGCTACTTCAAATATTCCGTGAGTGGACGGATAGGTAATCATGCAACCAGCAAGTATATCTTTATTTGCTTGCGCTTTCTGTCTCCAATCTTCGAGATTAGTGTTCCCTTGTTCATCACACGAAACAACAACGGGAGTAAACCCTGCTTGAACACAAGAAGCGGGATTCGTACCATGTGCAGACTCGGGAATAAGAAGGACTGTGCGTTGTTTTTGGTTATGTTTCCATAGATAATCACGCATGGTTATCAAGCCTGTATATTCACCTGCAGCGCCCGAGGTGGGTTGTAGGTTACATGCTGCAAAACCAGTGATGACAGTCAGTTGATGTTCAAGGTCTTCAAGCATCTGATAGTACCCTTTCGCTTGAGATGCCGGCACCATCGGATGGATATCCGTCCATCCGGGCATAGAAATCGGAATCATTGTGGAAGCAGGGTTAAGTTTCATCGTGCACGAACCAAGTGGAATCATTGAATGCGTGAGGCTAATATCTTTGCGATCAAGGCGTTTGATATAACGCATCATCTCCGTTTCTGTATGATAACGTTGGAACACTTCTTGTTGCAGATAATCGAGTTCACGGATACGTTGCTCATCAATAGCCCACACCTCATCGAAAGCAGTTTCGTCGTTCTCTAATTGCGGCATAGCGTCTACTGCTTGTGCAAAGAGAGTAATGAGGTCATTCATGTTGTCCAATGTAGTGGTTTCATCCACACTAAGTCCTACCCAACCTTGGGCATCGTAGTACAAGTTAATATGCATTGCTTGAGCCGCTTTACGCAGTTCTTTCACATCGTCCACGCGGATCTTGAGTGTATCGAAGAACTCCGTATTTTCTTGAGTGTAGCCATAAGCCTGTAGCATCTCATTCAAATAGGCAGCCTTATGGTGAATACTCTCAGCGATAGAGCGTATTCCTTCCGGACCATGGTAAACGGCATACATTCCCGCCATTATAGCACTTAAGGCCTCAGCGGTGCAGATATTCGATGTAGCTTTTTCACGCTTAATATGTTGTTCACGCGTTTGTAGTGCCAAACGATAAGCAGGTTGTTCGTTTTTATCCTTGCTCAAGCCAATGATACGTCCCGGCATATCACGCTTAAACTCATCTCGGGTGGCCATATATCCAGCGGTAGGACCGCCAAATCCTAAAGGAAGTCCAAATCGTTGGGCAGTACCGCAAACGATATCAGCATCAAGCGGACGTAGCAAAGCCATTGCCATCAAATCTTCTATCACTGTAACTTTCAGTCCTGCATTATGGCAACGAGTAATGAAAGCATCATAATCCTCAATAGAGCCATCGGCATTAGGGCATTGGATGATAGCACCAAAGAAAGCCTCGGAAGGTTCAAAATCTGCATAAGAGCCAAATACCAATTCGATGCCTTGTCCGGCAGCACGAGTTTTCATTACGCTCAATGTGTTGGGAAAGATGGCTTGATCGACAAAGACTTTACGCACTTCTTTCTTTACTTGTTCACGAGAACGAAGGTTGCGCATCATCGTCACCGATTCAGCAGCCGCAGTAGCCTCATCCAGCAAAGAGCAGTTAGCAAGAGGCAGGCCGGTAAGGTCACTTACTAAGGTTTGAAAAACGAATAGAGCCTCCAAACGCCCTTGGCTCACCTCTGCTTGATAGGGAGTATAACTGGTGTACCACACGGGGTTTTCCAGCACATTACGTTGGATAACCGCAGGGGTGATAGTTCCATACCAACCACGACCAATATAGGTACGCCATAACTGATTTTGTTGAGAAAGAACATAGAGGCTATTGAGGTGCTCGCTCTCTGACAGAGGTTTGTCTAAAGATAAAGGTTCTTTGAGTAAGATGTCCGCAGGCATCGTTTGTTCAATAAGTTGCTCAATGGATTGAACTCCAAGAGCCTGAAGCATCTGCTTCTGCTCATTGACGGAAACGCCAATATGGCGATTAGATAAATAAGCTGTCTTCACAATAAAGAATATTTTTACATCAATTATGGTGCAAAATTACTATTTTTTTTTTTAATATGCAAATTTTTTGTAGAAATATTTGTATATATGAGAAAAAAGTTGTACTTTTGTAGCACAAAACGAAGGCATTCACCTCATTATGGTCAAAAAAAGAGAAAACATCTATGGCAAATTATGGGAACTCAATCCCATTTGGGACATCCTAACGCCTGAAGAAAAATTATCCATTTCCGACGAAGTCGATTTGGTTAAGTACAAGAAAAACGAGATTATATACCATGCAGGTGATCATCCGGAAAACATTATGATGCTCGTCGTTGGCAAGGTTCGTATCTACAAAGAAGGTATCGGTCAACGTCAGCAGATTATCCGTTTACTTAAGCCTTTTGATTTCTTTGGTTTTCGTGCTATTATCACAGGAGATGACCACTCGTCAAGTGCGAGCGCGTTGGAAGCTTGTGTCGTTTATAAGCTCAATCGAGATGCATTTTTACAATTGCTTCGAACGAACAACTCTTTTTGTTACCACGTGATGTTGATGATTGCTGAACACCTTGGCTCCTCGGAGCAGCAGACGGTAAATCTCACTCAGAAACATATTCGTGGACGTTTGGCAGAGTCTCTATTAACCTTGAAAGACAACTATGGGTTTGATGATGATTCTTGCACCATTGCCATGTATATGAGCCGTGAAGATTTGGCAAACATGTCAAACATGACCACGTCCAATGCCATCCGTACCCTCAGTCAGTTTGCGGCTGAAGGAATCATCAGCATTGATGGACGCAAGATTCAGATTCTTGACGAGAATGAGCTTAAACATATCAGCCATTTAGGTTGATTAGTCTAGTGCTTCACCAAAGTTATTACTTAACTGTACCATCCTATCATATTCTTCCGGAGAGAGGTCTATGAAATAGAAGTTACGTGGATCTACGCGACTTTTCTTAAAATGTACCTCATAATGTAAGTGAGGTCCGGTGGACATTCCCGTATTTCCTACGAGCGCGATGATATCTCCGCGTTTGACGCGTTGTCCAACCCTAACCAAAGACTTATATAAGTGGCCATAGAGAGTCTCATATCCAAAATCATGGTCAAGAATGACAGTGTTACCATATCCTTGTTTCCATCCTACAAAGATTACTTTAGCATTACCCGTAGCAAAGACATCCGTTCCAACAGGAGCAGTAAAGTCCATCCCTTGGTGGAATTTCCGTGTATGATAGATAGGGTGAATACGCCAACCATAACCCGAGGCGACTCGCGTGAGGTCTTTATTGAGAACAGGTTGGATAGCAGGTATATTCTCTAATCTAATCTCTTTCGTTTTCGTCATTTCGATGATTTGTTCATACGATTTGGCTTGTACATAGACTTCTTTTTCCAATTGATCCACCTTGAATGTCAAGTCTGCAGACAATTGGGAATTAGTCATTTTTGCTATTTCGTCATAGTAGGATATTTTATGTGCAGCTCCTTGACGTACACTTAAAGGAACCGGTTCGGCACCAAGAACGACGCGATACAGATTATCATCGCGTTGGGCTAAATCGTTCATTACCAATTGCATTTGGTCCACTCTGACAGATAACATATCCAATTGGGCCGCCAAGTTCTGATTAGCTTGCTTGAGTTGTTTCTCCTTTGGCGAAGGAAACAAAGTGAAGAATAGAAAAAAGAACACCAAACCAATGCAGATACCACTGAGTAGGTACCAGCCTGATTGTTGTAACCAATAAGTAAATCCTCGTTGTTCCCGCTCCATTGCGAGCGTTTCGGGATTAATGACGTATTTTTTCTTTGTCATACCAAAAAAAGTAATTTCGTTGTTCTTGTTTATCTTTTGCGCTACGCGCCACATGAATAGGTTCCATCGTATAGGGGTTAAGTCCGGTATAGAACATAGTGGTAGATAACGTCATGGGGGTTGGAGTAAAATCTTGCACTTGTTCCGGATGGTAATGCATTTTCTTTGTCCATAAGGCCAAATCTTGCATGTCTGTTTTAGTACATCCAGGGTGAGAAGAGATGAAATAAGGAATAAGTTGTTGACGCAAGCCTGACTGCTCATTTACCTTAAGGAAGAAATCCCTAAATTGCATAAAATGTTCCCACGAAGGTTTACGCATAAGTTTGAGTACAGCGGGAGAAGTGTGTTCCGGTGCCACCTTGAGGCGACCGGATACATGTCGTGTTATCAATTGTTTACCATATTCTTCGCTCATCAAGTCATAGCGAATACCGCTACCCACGTATGCTCTTTTAATATAAGGTAATTGGTCCACCGTTCGATACAGGTCTAAGAGGGGACCAAAATCTTGATTAAGGTTTTTGCATATAGAAGGTTGTAAGCATGATGGACGAGCGCATTGTTCGCATAAACGCATATCTTTACCATGCATTTGATACATATTTGCTGATGGACCTCCCAAATCGGATAAGTTTCCTTTCCATTCTGGTAGGTCTTTGAGAGTCGCAATCTGACGTAGGATGGACGCTTTTGAACGAGAAACAATTTGTTTGCCTTGATGCGCAGAGATTGTGCAAAATGAGCACCCACCAAAACAACCTCTATGCAAGCAAACAGAGAAACGAATCATCTCGTAGGCAGGGATATGTTTATCCTTGTATTTGGGATGCGGAAGATATTGGAAAGGTAAATCGTATATAGCATCTAACTCTTCCGTTGTCATTGTTGGGTACGGCGGATTAACAACCACTTGTTGCTCACCGGTTGGTTGCACTAATTTAGCAGGATGAATCTTATTGCTCTCCGTCTCTATTACACAGAAATTCTGTGCATGCATTTGTTTGCTTTTCTGTTCTTGTTCAAAGCTATGCAGTATATGTACCTTTTCATTCGGTTGCAGTGTATAAGATGACGTGAGATAGGCTGTCTGGGGAATATCGTGTTGGATACCGCGTTGAGCCACTTCAAGAATGGCTTTTTCACCTGCTCCATAGATTAACAGATCGGCAGTAGAATCCACTAAGATACTTGGCATTAAGCAATCTGACCAATAGTCATAATGAGCGAGTCGTCGCATCGAAGCTTCTATACCGCCAATCACGATAGGGGTATGAGGAAAATGTTGGCGCAAGATACGGCAATAAGTTATAGTGCAATAATCAGGGCGTGCTCCTGCCCTACCCTCAGGGGTATAGGCATCGTCTGAACGCAGTCTTTTAGCAGCGGTATAATGATTTACCATTGAGTCCATCGAACCTGCTGTCACTGCAAAAAACAAACGAGGCTTCCCCAATTTGGTAAAGTCCCGATGATCACCACGCCAATCTGGTTGAGGAACAATCGCTACGCGATAGCCTGCGTGCTCAAGTACCCTACCTATCACTGCAGCACCAAAAGATGGGTGATCTATATAGGCATCTCCGGAAAAGAGAATCACATCCACTTCGTTCCAGCCGCGTAGGTCAAGTTCTTTTTTGGTGGTGGGCAAATATTTCTTTAGATCTTGCATTTTGACTACTCTAACTGCAAGTTCAGTTGTTCTTTTAAATCTTTTAATATAGGGTTCTTCTCTGCTAATAATTTATATTTCTCATCAGCGGTGTATGCCACTTGTGAATTATCGTATGTAGCCACCTCCAATTTTAATTGCAGCTTATCGTTGTGCAACACCGCACGCATGTGATCCATCACCTGTTTCCCAAACTTCCTGAACTCATCTCGTTGCCAGGGATTAGCGAGTTCAAGTACGCACAACTCGGCGTCAAGTAATTTAGGGTGATACTCATCCAAGACCGCTAACAGACGCGCTTCGTCTTTGAAGATTTTCTTTAGACCAGTCCACGCGTCAAAGAACTGGTCAGGCGTGAAAGGGGCATTTTGCTGTACCGGTGCTGGTTCTTGTTTTGGAGGGGGCGTAGGTTGTACACTCTTCTCCATACGAAGTGACGGGATACTCGGTATTGATGGCACTTCCACTTTAGCCGTTATCTTGGTTGCAGGTGCTGGTGCAGGTGCAGGTGTAGGTGCTGGTGTAGATGTAGGCACCGTGGCGATATTGAGCCTGCACAACTTAATGAGAGCAAGTTCCACCGTTAATCGTTGATTTTTGGACACCCGATATTGAATGTCACATGTATTCAATATATCCAACGCAGAAAACAACCAAGAAGCAGCACATTGGTTCGCTTGTTCTTGATAACGTTTACGGATAGTGTTAGAGGTTTCTATCAAAGAGAGTGTGGAAGCATCCTTACTCATCAGTACGTCACGTACATGTTGTGCTAAACCTGTCACAAGACGGCCGGCATCAAATCCTTTGAGTAAGACCTCATTGAGAAGAAGCATAGCCTCATTGACTTGTCCTTTGGATGCCATCTCGACGAGACGGAAATAGTAATCAGAGTCGAGTACATTGAGAACTTCAATGGTTCTATTGTATGTAATCTTAGAGCCACAAAAAGCAACCAATTGGTCAAAGATAGACAACGCGTCACGTAATCCTCCATCGGCTTTCTGCGCAACAACATTCAAGGCTTCTTCTTCGGCTTCGATGTTCTCTTGTTTGGCCACATATTGCAAATGATGAATGATATCAGCCACCGTGATACGGCTAAAATCATATACTTGACAACGGCTTAAGATCGTTGGCAAAACCTTATGCTTCTCCGTTGTGGCAAGAATAAAAATGACATAAGCAGGAGGTTCCTCTAATGTCTTTAATAAAGCATTAAAAGCACCTGCAGACAGCATGTGTATCTCATCAATGATATACACACTATATTTGCCCACTTGCGGTGGAATACGTGTTTGTTCAATGAGGGCACGTATATCATCTACTCCGTTATTGGAGGCGGCATCTAATTCGTGGATATTAAAAGAACGTTGTTCATTGAATGCTTGACAAGATTCGCATTCGTTACAAGCATCATGGGCTTGCGTGGGATGCAAACAATTGATGGTCTTTGCAAAAATGCGTGCGCAAGTAGTCTTACCTACTCCACGGGGACCACAGAACAAGTAGGCGTGTGCCAAATGATTCTGACGAATAGCATTACGCAAAGTCTCAGTCAGCGACTGCTGACCCACCACCGATTCAAATGTAGTAGGACGATATTTACGCGCCGAAACAATGTAGTTTTCCATAGTCTATCGCTGTAAAGCAGCTTTTATTTGAGCTATACGTTGACGAAGTTGTGTGTTTTCATCCAATTGCTTACTTACACATGCCAAGGAATGAATGACCGTCGCATGATTACGATGACCTATACCCGCTCCGATCTCTTTCAATGAATGGCTCGTTAATTGTTTAGCCAAATACATAGCTATTTGCCGAGCCTCTGCCACTTCTTTTGAACGCGTGGAACCAAGGACCATTTTGGATGGAATATTAAAGCATTCACATACAGCTCCCACAATATCGGGAATATCCACAAGCTTGGGCTGAATAGAGACTATGCGAGAAACGACTTGCTTGGTGAGGTCCAAATCAGCCTGCGCGTCGGTTAATGTAGAATACGCCATTAAAGAAGCTATCACGCCTTCAAGGTCACGCACAGAGGAAGTCACATTAGTGGCGATATAATCAATAATCTCATCACTAAGTTCGATACCATCTTTATGCATTTTATTCATAAGGATAGCCCTACGCAAGGCTAAGTCGGGTTGTTCAATGAGAGCCAACAACCCCCATTTGAAACGAGTGAGCAGACGATCCTGAATATCTTTTAATTCAACGGGAGCACGATCCGAAGTAAGAACTAACTGCTTCCGTGATTGTTGCAAATAATTGAAGATATGGAAGAATGTATCTTGTGTACGATCTAAACCTGCAAAATACTGAATATCGTCCACAATGAGAACATCTATTGATTGATAAAAATTCAAGAAATCAGGAATACGTTTGTTCAACGAAGCATCTTGATATTGCAGTTTAAACGTATTGGCAGACACGTAAAGAACTTTCTTCTCCGGATGTAGCAGACGGGTCTGATTACCGATAGCATTAGCCAAATGAGTTTTCCCCACACCGCTACCTCCATATATAAATAAGGGGTTGAAAGCAGTATATCCAGGTTGCTTAGTAATGGCCAAACCAGCTGTTCGTGCTAATTTGTTAGGATCACCGAGAACAAAAGAATCAAACGTATAAGATTTATTCAACTGACTATCAAAATCTACCGCAGGTCCTTTGGATGAATCAGACTGTATCTCTTGCTGTTTTTTAACTTGCTCAATATTCAATCCCTCCGACGGAATAGTAGAACCTGCACCCGAAGCGGAGTCTATAAGTGCGCGATATTCAAGATGAGTCCCCATTCCAAAAACTCGGAAGAGAACGCGTGAAAGTAATTGAACATAGTTCTCCTCTATATACTCAACGATAAACTGAGACTTAACGCGAAGCACAAGAGTCTGATTTTCAAAACTAACAGGCACAATGGGTGCAAACCAAGTTTGGTAAGCACTCTGCGTCAGGTTCTCCGAAAGAATACGCTGACATTCACGCCATTTTTTAGTTAGTTCATCCATAGATTCTCATCCGCTTTTCGCGAAAAACGTTGCAAAAGTACTGCTTTTTTTTCATTCTACAAAATCGTTAGACAAAAAAGACAATATCATTTCCCCTTATTTTAGCGATTTTCAATCAATTACATATAACAGCATATCTTTCAACATGTTAAAAAAGTTATCAACATCCAAACAGTTGATTTTTTGAAAGTTATCAACATCATAGGATATTGTAGTTGAAGTGAAAAATGAGGTCCAAGTCACATAAATATGGCAACTTGGAGCCTCAAAAAAAAACATATTATTTAGAAATTTTTAAAATAGCAGTTCCACACTGTTTCACGTGGGGTTATTTCTTCGCTTTCTTTTCTTTGTTTTTTCCTCCGAATAAGGAGAAGTGAACATAGCGTTTAGGGTGAGCTTTCAAATCAGTTACCAAGGAATCAACGGACATAACGGTAGCATTGATATTATCGTATAATGCTTTATCTTTGAGAAGCTTACCAACGGTTCCTTGTTCAGTGGTGAGAGCAGATTTAACGGCATTAACAGCGGTATCCACATTAGCAAGAACTTCTGTTACATTAGCCTGTTTAACATCATAAACTACCTGACCGAGGTTATCCATCGTAGTATCCACTTTATTTACGATAGAAGGAACGCGCGTTTTAATGATGCCACTCAGATTCTCAGACACAGATGTTAGGTCTGAAGATATTTCGTCCAAATTTGCTAATGTATTGCTTAAATGATCACCTTCTAATTGTTTGCTTACGGATACAATTAGTGAATCAGCATGACGAATCAACGAGGTCACAGAACCCGTTACGTCATCCGATAGATTATCTAATAACCCTGGGACAATGATCGTGGGCAAAAAATCGTCAGCCGCACATTCGCCATTAAGCCCTTCTTTGGCAAGTTGGAGTTCAATGGCAGTACTTCCCATGATACCATCGGGAACCAAAGCCATTACCGTGCCTTTAGGAAGAGAGATATCTTTTCTGACTGAGATATCCACGATAAAGGACGTATCTTTGGTAAAGTCATAAAAAATATGATCCACTTGTCCCACTTTATAACCTCTAATAAAAACGGGAGCTTGCTCTTGTAGTCCACCAACTTGCTCATACATACCATGGAAGGGGCGCGTAGAGGAGAAAATATTCACCCCTTTAAGATAATAAAAACCAAAATACAAAAGGAATAAACATACAGCCGCTAAAAGGCCGACTTTAATTTCACGTGCGTACTTCATTTAACTAACTTTTTAATTAATTTTATCTTTACTTTTTTTCTGTTTTCTCGGTTCGGGGTAAAGAGATAACAAAACATCCTTCAAACTTCGTTTTCAGTTGATCTCTTGATTTAGCAGCTTCCTGCCTATCTTGCGCCTCCGCTGTGTAATATTTATACCAACCATTCATTTCAACACAACCACATCGAACCCCCTTTAATCGAGGATCATTACTGTCGACAGGTGTGCGTGAAGCAAGTATTTGCACTGCATATTTGGATTCCAATTTACTAGGTTCGGGGAGTGCAATCCTCGGACGATACACCCCTGCAAACGCCTCGCAGATAGCTTGTGCCACACTATCTTGTCCCATTTTAGAAGCAAGGTACATCTCTTCCGAACGATTGGAAATAAAACCCATCTCCACAAGTACACTCGGGCATGCCGATTTGAGTAACACCCAAAACGCTGCTTGGCGCACTCCCCTATCTAATCGATGATTAACATTGATGAATTGATTTTGCATTAACTCCGCAAAGCGGAGAGACTGATCCATATATTGGTTCTGCATCAGTTCAAACATAATGTATGAATCAATTGAATTAGGGTCAAATCCTTGGTAGGTAGTTTGATAATCCGACTCCAATTTAATGACCGCGTTTTCTCGCATTGCGACATCCAAATTAGCCTCCATTCTATCTGTACCTAACACAAACGTCTCGGCTCCTTTAGCTTCCTTATTTTCAGCGGAATTCGTGTGAATACAGATAAATAAATCTGCATCATTTTTATTTACAAAATCAGCACGACTTTGCAAGGGCAAAAACACATCCGTAGAACGTGTATATAACACCTTTACATCCGGATAGGCCTTTGCTATTTTTTGGCCAGCAAGAAGAGCCACCGATAAGTTCAAATCTTTCTCCTTGGATATGCGTCCAATAGCTCCGGGGTCCTTCCCCCCATGACCCGCATCAATCACCACAGTATAAGGTTTCTCTACAGCAGCTTCTAAAGGAAAGGAAACCACCATAAAAACGATAGACAATAAAAGGCTTATGAATCTAAAATTACGCATAATAACTCAAATATGCTGCAAAATTACAACTTATTATTCAAATATGCAAATAAAACGCAAAGAAAAATCATTTATTCGCAGAAAAAACAAAATATTGCATTTTTTTCTCACGAGCGCTTGCGCGAATCATTTTTTTTTTGTAATTTTGCAGCCAAATCGGTTTTTTATGGCCAAGAATGCTTTTACACAGGAAGAAGAAGAGCTTATTCAACAAGCGTTTCGTAATTTGTTAGCAGAATATGCCAACACGCCTCACACTCAAAAAGTGGAGCGCATTACTCGTGCCTTTGAGTTTGCAAACAAGGCGCATTATGGAGTTAGGCGTTTATCCGGGGAACCTTATATTCTGCATCCTCTTGCTGTAGCCACGATTGTGGTAAAAGAGATTGGCTTGGGTTCTACAAGCATCTGCTCTGCCCTATTGCATGATGTAGTGGAGGACACGGATTATACCACGGAGGATATACGTAATTTGTTTGGGGATAAGATTGCTCAGATTGTTGAAGGATTGACAAAGATTAGTGGAGGCGTGTTTGGAGACCAAGCGAGTGAGCAAGCCGAGAATTTTCGCAAACTCTTGCTCACCATGTCGGAAGATATTCGTGTGGTATTAGTGAAGATTGCCGATCGGTTGCATAACATGCGAACATTGGGTTCGCAACCTAAAGAAAAACAATATAAGATTGCGGGAGAGACGCAATACATTTATGCACCTTTAGCTCATCGATTAGGTCTTTTCCCGATTAAGACGGAGCTTGAAAATTTAAGTTTTCAGTACGAGCATCCGGATATTTACGCAGAGATAGAATCAAAGTTAAATGCCAATCAGAAAGCACAGATAGATATCTACAATCAGTTCACAGAACCTATCCAAACCAAATTAGAGTCGTTAGATTACACTTTTACACTCTCAGCTCGTTTAAAGTCGGTCTATTCTATTTGGAAGAAGATGACCACCAAGAATATTCCCTTTGAGGAAGTATACGATTTGCTTGCGGTACGGATTATCTTTACACCAAAGCCTGAGATCTCGGAAAAAGATCAGTGTTGGATGATATATTCGGCAATTACTGAAATTTACCGTCCTCATCCTGAGCGCATTCGCGATTGGATATCCACACCAAAAGCCAATGGTTACGAAGCTTTGCATGTGACGGTTATGGGCACGGATGGCCAATGGGTAGAGATACAGATTAGAACAGATCGTATGCACGAGATTGCAGAGCATGGTTTGGCTGCACATTGGAAATATAAGGTGGGTGAAGCGGATGAGAACGAATTAGATAAATGGTTGCGTACGATTAAAGAGGTTTTAGAGCATCCTGCAGAGCAAAATGCATTGGAGTTTTTAGATACATTTAAGCTCAATTTGTATGCTCATGAAGTGTTTGTCTTCACGCCTAAAGGAGATATCAAGACCTTGCCACAAGGTGCTACCGCATTGGATTTCGCGTATTTCCTGCATAGTGAGTTAGGCGATCATTGCATAGGGGCTAAGGTGAACCACGCGCTTGTACCACTCAGTTATGTATTGCAAAGTGGAGACCAAGTGGAGTTACTCACTTCTCCGTCTCAACATCCTCAGAAGGAGTGGCTACAGTTTGTGACCACCGCCAAAGCGCAAGCGGGTTTGAATGCTTATTTGAAGCGAGAGGAGCACGCGTATATTCATAGTGGAGAGAAGCGTTTCAATGATGCGGTGATGTTATTAAAAGCGGAAGATTGTCGTGAGATGGCATTGCAACGTATGCTCAACTATTATAAGTTGATACAACCGCAGCAACTATTCTTGCAAATCGGAGAAGGGGCGATAAGGCTTGACAATATGGAGCAGATTGTCTTCCCTAAAAAATCATTATGGAAAAAGCTTAATCCATTCTCGCATAACGAACGTAATGCTGATATTAAGCCCCTTGAAAATCAACAAAATCTGCATGCTACGGAGAAGATACAGACAAAAGATAAGAAGATTGTGCTCACGGATGAGAACTTAGGTACGATTTATCACTTAGCATCTTGTTGTCGTCCTATTCCCGGAGATGATGTGTTAGGTTATCTCGGAGATGATGGAGAGATTTATATTCATAAGATTGATTGTGAGGAAGCTAAACATTTAAAGACCTCTCATGGCAAACGTTTGTTGGCTGCAAGTTGGAACACGAACCGTATTCAATCTTTCCGTGAAACGATAGAGATTCATGGAATAGACAAGATGGGTGTGTTTATCAATATTTTGACCATTATCACAACAGAATTTAATATCAACTTAAGTGGCATTCATATCCAATCTCAAGATGGCACATTTGGAGGTACATTGGAGTTATTTGTATATGATAAGAAAGAGTTAGAAGATTTGTTTGCTGCGTTAAGGAAGATCCCAGAACTCATTTCAATTCAACGAATAGAAACGAATTTATAATCAAATTTACAAATTTTAAATTATATTGCGTTATGAAAAAAATTTTTGTATCCGCTACCCTATTGATGTGCACGATGGCACTGGTAGCACAAACCATCGCCTTCCAAGCTACCAAGCATGATTTTGGCACAATTAAACAAGAAGACGGAGATGTAACTGCTCATTTTGAATTTACAAATACGGGTAATGCACCCTTATTGATTACGAATGTACGTACGAGCTGTGGATGTACGCGTCCCACATGGCCATCGAATCCTATTGAGCCTGGGCAGAAAGGTACAATTTCAGCCACCTATCGTGCTTCCACACGTCCTAATTTCTTCCAAAAGACGATTACCGTATATTCCAACGATCCAGAGCATGCTACAACAACATTGACTATCACCGGTACAGTTAAACCCAAACCAACCAATCCAAGTGACAAATATGCTTTCACTATGGGTGATTTGCATATCAAGGCAAGAAGAGTTGATTTTGGTGAGCAGACGCAACTGGGTGTTGTAGAACGCACCATTGAATATGCTAACTTTACGGATCATGATATCATGATAGAGGTTATTGTTAACGAAGATGACCGTTTTATTTCGGCCCAGCTGTCCAATAGCACTCTCAAACCTCAACAAAGCGGTAAGATAACCTTTACGCTTAACACACAACAATGTAAGATCGGTCCGAACTTTGCCAAGGTATATGTTAAGGTAAATAACAACGTTGTTCGCACGGATGATTATGCGATTGAGTTGAATGCAACAGTTAACGAAGACTTTAGTCAACTCTCCGAACAAGAAAAACGCGTTGCACCCATCGCGCAGATACCGGCCACGTTAGATTTAGGTATCATAGCTAAAGGAATGACTGCCAAAACCACGTTAGCAATCATGAATGTGGGCGTATCAAATCTAAGTGTACGCACCGTCTATACACCGGCCAAAGAGGTTTCTGTTTCTACTCCTCGTGCTGCTTCCTCTATTAAATCGGGTAAAAAAGCAAATGTAACAGTGATTGTTAATCCATTTGTAGAAAACGCAGAGGTATCGGCCGGTCAATATTCACGTACGCTGACCATTTATACGAACGATCCTAGTAATCCAAAACATAATATCACCCTGACTTGGACCATTCTTTAAACAAGATATGACACATCCTGAAAACGACGAGAAATATAAGGGTTTAACCGTCAATGCCGGAGTAGAGAACCTCCCCTCCGTTAATCCATACGCCACGTTCCATCGAAAGAAGCGAACGTTAACGGCAGAGGAATATTTTGATGGTATACGCCGTGGAGATGTCTCCATTTTAGGGCAAGCCGTTACGTTGGTAGAAAGCAATCTGCCACAGGACCAGCTTATTGCTCAACAAGTCATTGAGAAATGCCTGCCATACGCAGGTCACTCCATTCGTTTAGGGATAACCGGTGTTCCGGGTGCTGGTAAGTCCACATTCATTGAAGCGTTAGGAACGGAAGTATGCCGTATGGGGAAAAAACTTGCCGTTCTTGCCATAGACCCCAGTAGTGAACGTTCCAAAGGGTCTATTTTGGGAGACAAGACCCGTATGAATGAACTCTCCACACAAGCCAATGCGTTTATTCGCCCTAGTCCTTCCGCAGGGTCATTAGGCGGAGTTGCTCGTAAAACACGAGAAACGATAGTCTTGTGCGAAGCGGCTGGATTTGACACTATTTTTGTGGAAACCGTAGGCGTAGGTCAAAGTGAAACGGCAGCTCACTCAATGGTGGATTATTTCTTGCTACTACAAGTGACGGGCACGGGAGACGAGTTACAAGGGATTAAAAGGGGAATTATGGAAATGGCGGATGGGATTGCTATCAATAAGTGCGATGGCTCGAATATAGAGCGTGCTCAAGCAGCTCGGGTGAGTTTTAAGAATGCGTTAGCTCTCTTTCCTCCTTCAGCCTCTGGTTGGAAACCGGGAGCAAAATGTTGCTCCGCCATTGAACATACTGGAGTACTCGATGTCTGGGCTGATATAGAGAAATACATCGATTTTGTTAAACAGAATGGGTATTTTGAGATGCACAGAACGGAACAAGCCAAATATTGGATGTACGAGACTATCAATGGAACATTGTTAGATAATTTCTATCGAAATGAGAAGATGGAAGCACTCATCAAACAAGCTGAGCAGCAAGTATTAGACAATCAAGTGAGCAGTTTCATTGCTGCACACAATTTATTAACCGAATATGGCAAACTCTAGAACATACAAAAAAGAGACGGCTCCAAAGTTGGGCCCCAATGATTTAGGCAAACTGCCACCGCAAGCCATTGAATTAGAAGACTCTGTGTTAGGAGCTATGATGATTGAAAAAGATGCATACGCTTCGGTTGCAGATTTGCTACGTCCGGAATCATTTTATAAAGACCAAAACCGTATGGTGTTCGAAGCCATTCGTGCGCTTGCTGTCAAGGACCAGCCTATTGACATGCTCTCTGTAGCGGATAAACTTAAGAGCCTTGGTACTCTTGATCAAGCAGGAGGTATCGTTTATTTGAGCGAACTGACACGCAAGGTAGCTTCTACGGCACACCTATCTTATCACGCGCAGGTGGTAGCTCAAAAAGCGACTGCACGGGAACTCATTCAAATGGCAGCTCAGGTAGAAGAAGCAGCATACGATGAAACACAAGATGTGGAGGAACTCATGCAGACCGCTGAGTCAAACATCTTCGAAATAAGCCAACGTGCTCAGAAACGCGATGTCACGCAGATTGATCCTGTTATTGCAGAAGCATTTGAGCGAATGAAAAAAGCCTCTAAGAATGAGGGAAATATCTCTGGTATTCCGTCAGGCTTTAAAGATTTGGATCGTATCACAAGTGGTTGGCAAAAATCCGATTTGATTATCATTGCAGCACGTCCTGCGATGGGTAAAACCGCTTTTGTGTTATCTATGGCAAAGAATATTGCCGTCAATTATCATAAGCCCGTTGCGATGTTCTCGCTTGAGATGTCGAATGTACAGCTCGTCAACCGACTCATCATGAATGTGTGCGAGATAGAAGGCGATAAAATTAAGAATGGTAGGCTCTCTAAACAAGAGTGGTCACAGTTAGAACATAAGATTAATGAACTGCTCGGCGCACCTATCTATGTGGATGATACTCCTTCCCTCTCTGTATTTGAACTTCGGTCAAAGGCTCGAAAATTAGTGAAAGAGCATCATATTGAGCTCATCATCATCGATTATTTACAACTGATGAATGCTTCGGGCATGAACTTCGGTTCGCGTGAACAAGAGGTTAGTATTATCTCGCGTAACCTTAAGGCATTAGCTAAAGAATTGGATATCCCTATCATTGCGTTGAGTCAGTTGAACCGTGGTGTAGAAGCACGTACAGGTGTTGATGGCAAAAAACCACAATTGAGCGACCTGCGTGAGTCGGGTGCTATTGAGCAAGATGCGGATATGGTTTGTTTCATTCACCGTCCGGAGTATTATCGTCTATACAATGATGAAAATGGAAAAGACTTGCGTGGATTAGGACAGATTATCGTGGCTAAGCATCGTAATGGTGCAACGGACGAGATATGGCTGCGCTTCCGCTCTAAGTTAGCTAAGTTCCAAAATGAGAATGAGACGTGGGACGAGAACGAATTAGAGGCTTTGCCCCTATCCGCTCCCGAAGACAAATCTTTTCCTTCTCGCATCAATGACTTTAACCCCGAAGGAGCCTCATTAGATGATAATAGCACACCCTTTTAATCTTCAATAATTAGTTTCACTAGTATATATATAATATAATAAGGTATATGTTACAAAGAACAGAAATCAAAACCGCCCTACAATCTACGAACTATGGACAACCCATTAACGTTCGTGGTTGGGTTCGTAGTCGTCGAGGAAACAAAAACGTATCTTTCATTGCCCTCAATGACGGCTCTACAATCAAAAACATCCAAATCGTTGTCGATTTAGAGAAGTTTCCTGAGGAGCAACTCAAGCCTGTCACCACAGGTGCCTGTATCGCTGTTACCGGTGTGCTTGTTGAAAGCCAAGGTGCAGGACAAGCCGTGGAGATTCAACTCTCCGAGTTAGTGGTATATGGAACGGCTGATCCCGACCAATATCCTTTGCAAAAGAAAGGATTGAGTATGGAATACTTGCGCACCATCGCGCACTTGCGTCCACGTACGAACACGTTTGGCGCTGTCTTCCGTATCCGCCATAACATGGCAATGGCTATTCACACCTACTTCCATCAACATGGATACTTCTACTTCCATACGCCCCTTATCACCGCTTCCGACTGTGAAGGTGCAGGACAGATGTTCCAAGTAACCACCAAAAACCTATACAACCTCAAAAAAGATGAGGCAGGAAAGATTGATTACTCCGACGATTTCTTTGGCAAACAGACTTCTCTTACCGTCAGTGGTCAGTTGGAAGGAGAACTTGGTGCTACCGCATTAGGTAAGATTTACACGTTTGGTCCCACTTTCCGAGCAGAAAACTCCAATACACCTCGTCACTTAGCAGAGTTCTGGATGATTGAACCCGAAATCGCTTTTATGGACCTCAACGAACTGATGGCTTTAGAAGAGGACTTTATTAAGTTCTGCGTCAAATGGGCATTAGATAATTGCATGGACGACTTGCAATTCCTCAATCAGTTTGTAGATAAAGGTCTTATCGAGCGTCTGCAATCGGTTATCCAATCCGAGTTTGTACACCTTCCCTACACCGAGGGCATTCGTATTCTTCAAGAAGCGATGAAAAATGGTCATAAGTTTGAGTTCCCTTGCGAGTGGGGTGACGATTTAGCCTCTGAACACGAGCGTTACCTCGTAGAGGAGCACTTCAAACGCCCTGTTATCATGACCAATTATCCCAAAGCCATCAAAGCGTTCTATATGAAGATAGATGAGCAAGAAAGCGGCTATAATGGTAAGAGTGGTCAAACCGTTCAAGGTACGGATGTGCTCTTCCCGCAGATTGGCGAGATCATTGGCGGCTCCGTTCGTGAGGAGAGTTACGACAAACTCATGGCAGAGATTGAGGCTCGTCATATCCCAATGAAAGATATGACATGGTATCTCGATACCCGTAAATATGGTTCGTGCCCTCACGCAGGCTTTGGCTTAGGTTTTGAACGCCTGATGCTCTTTGTGACAGGTATGCAGAACATCCGTGATGTCATTCCATTCCCACGTACCCCTAAAACAGCAGAATTTTAATTTTAAATATTATCTTTTATGCAAAAATCACTATCCATCGTATTTGCGCTCTTTATAACACTCAGCCTATGGGCGCAAACATCGATTACTGGTAAGTTGATGGACGAGCAGACCCAATCCCCTATCGCAGGTGCTTCTATCTTGCTCGCCAATCAAAACGTTGCCACTACCACGAATGAGCAGGGAGAGTTCACCCTACTCTATTTGGAGCCCGGAGATGAAGAACTTATCATCGAAGCGGATGGGTATATCTCTTCCGTGGAACTCATTTCCATTGCCCAAGATGTTACCAACACATTAGACCCTATCCGTCTGCAACCGGACATCCGTCAGGAAGCACAGGAGGAGGTGCTTCTGACTTTATCTGAAGGAGAAATGAACGATGATGATGGTAAATCACAAGCACAAGCCTCAACCGCTTCCGCTTCTACGGACGTGTTTAACTCTGTCACTTCGTGGGCTTGGTCCACAGCCCGTTATCGCAATCGTGGTTATGAGGCCAGTGTTGAGCAGAACTATATCGAAGGTATCTCCTTCAATTCTGCGGAGCGCGGTCAGTTTAACTTCTCTGCCATGGGCGGTCTAAACGATGCAACCCGCAACAAGGAAATCGTGAATCCTCTGGAGGCTACGAGTTTCACTTTCGGCGGCTTAGGAACCTCAACGAACTACTTGCAAGGTGCCTCTCGTTATGCTCAAGGTTGGAAAGTGGGCGTAGCCGGAACGAACCGCAACTACAAAGCTCGTGCGAACATCACTTACGCCAGCGGTCCTCTCGCTAATGGTTGGAGTTTCGTAGGACAAGTTGCTTATCGTTTTTCTCCTTATTGCAAACAAGAAGGAATCATCGGTGAGGGTATTGAATACCATTCGTTAGGCTATTTCTTCTCAGCTGAAAAGAAATGGAACAACGGCAATCGTCTCAGCCTCATCACGTTTGGCGCTCCTACGCAACGTGGTCAATCGGGTGCCGTAACCCAAGAGGTTTACGACCTTTATGGCTCTATCAACTACAACCCCTACTGGGGCTACCAGAATGGAAAAATACGTAACTCGCGTATCGTTAAGTCCTTCGATCCAACGGCTATTGCTGCATTTGATTTGAAGATTGACGAAAAGAACAACATGAAGTTTGCGGGTGGCTACCATTATTCCATGTATTCCAATTCAGCTATCCAGTTCTACAACGCTCCCGATCCTCGTCCCGATTATTATCGTAAGTTACCTTCCTTCATGTGGGATGGGCAAATCGTTGATCCTGCCTCCGGACAACTCTTCCAAGATGATGGCACGCACTATCCTAATGGTCTATTCATTGGACGTGATCTAAACTCCGGTGAACTGGGTGAAGGATTCCGAGGCGCTGATGGACAGAACCTTGGTCCTTCTATCGATCCTACCGATTATAACAATTTAGTGCATGCTTGGAAAGATCATGACCCCAAAACAACCCATATTGATTGGGATGGACTTTATGCTGCCAACTATGCCAATAATGCTATTGACCCAACAGGTATTGCCAAATACATGGTAGAGCGCAGGCACAACGATATCGAAGAGGGAATGCTCAATATCAACTACGTCTATAACAACCTCAAGAACCTCAAACTCACGGTAGGACTTGAAGCCAAACAATCGCAAGGTATTCACTATAAAACCATTGATGACCTATTAGGTGCTAATCAATGGAAAGATATAGATCCCTTTGCTGACCGTGATATGAAGGAGATTGGTTCTAACATTGGTATAAGTCAAACGGAGTTGATGTGGGTAAAACAGAACGACTATCGTTCGTGGATGCTCAACGGAAAGAATCCTAAAGATATCAAACAAGGAGATCGTTTTGGTTATGACTACCGTATCAACATGACTACTGCGAAACTATGGTTCCAAAACGAATGGAATCTCCACGACATTGATGTTTACTATGCACTCCAAGTGACCTATTCAAACATGATGCGCTCTACGAACATGCTCAATGGTCGTGCTCTTTACTTATCGTTACTATCCAACCAGATTAGTAATAACACTATGTTCTTAAACGATAGTAGTCACGACAAGTACTTAGGTTATGGAAATAACTTCGCTACCGTCTTTGCTAAATGTCCGGAAACCCTCTATGGTACTTGGCACCATTTCGTAGATCCTTCCTTCAAGTTTGGATTTAACTATAAGATTGACGGACGTAATCACATTAAGTTCAATGCGCTTGCACAAACCATTGCCCCATTGGCAAAGGATGCTTATATCTCTCAACGTGTCCATGACCGCGCGATAGATAACATCTATATTCACGACGAAGCCAAGAACCTAAAGGACTACTATGCTGCTTCGCAGAAAGTAGTGGGTGGAGACCTCACCTATGAGTTCAGTTATCCCATTGTACGTGGTCGTATCACCGGTTTCTATTCTCGCTTCTGGGATGGTACCGAACTCAACGGCTACTATGACGATGAGGTTCGTACTTTCGTCAACCAAGCCATCACCGGTATCAACCGCCGCCACTGCGGTATCGAGGCTGCTATTAGCGTTAAATTAGGTACCTACTTCACCTTGACAGGTGCCACCTCTGTAGGCGATTATCGTTACACAAGCAATGCATATAGCATCACCTCTGCCGAGAACGGCATGGAACTGGCAGAACAAAAGAGTACCATTGATCCATCGAAATATGTTCCTGTATATGAGACACGCGATAGTGTTCTTCTCAAAGGCTTACGCGTCTCTTCCGGACCGCAAGTCAATGCGTCTCTCAAACTGTCATTCTTCCATCCGAAGATGTGGTTTGCAGACATCACGGTTAGTTACTACGATTGGAACTTCCTCGATGTCGCTCCTTCGCGTCGTATGAAAGGATTATTCACAGGTGTACGTGCTGATGGCACTCCTGTCAATGGTTGGTATGGGGATACCAATAAGAAAGATCCCAGCCTACCTACCGCTATTGAGACCAATGACGGCAAAGCTCTTAATTTGAGCGAACGCGTTAATGGTTATCCTGCCAATGCGGTGCTAGATGCTAATGGCGTACCACAGTTGCGTTATCCGTATAATATCATGTCGGAACAAGAGTCTTTGACGGCAACCAATCCTCTCAATCGTTTTATTGTGGATGCAAGCGTTGGTAAACTGATTTATTTACCTAATAGACAATCGCTTTCTATTAACTTGAACGTCACCAACCTCACCAACAACACGCATTTCAAGACGGGTGGTTACCAACAAGCTCGTCTGCCTCGTGCGAACTTACAAGGTACTGCAGATGACCATAATAATTCCGTTATTACGCCAAACGCGTGGAAGTTCCCTGCTAAATACTATTATGCTTGGGGCGCAAACTTCTACCTTACCCTTACGTATAAATTTTAATTAGGAGGATAAATATGAAAAACAATTCAAAATTCATCATTCATAATTCATCATTCTTCTTTGCGTTGCTGATAGGCGTGGTAACGTCTTGTACTTACAAAGCTCCCACGATAGAAGATCTCTTCTATTCGGAGAACCAAGTAGAAGAGTTAACCAAGGATGGTGACATTATCACTATCCATGAACTCATCAAGACGTATATGACGCCAACGGGCAATTTCTACAACGAGGACATTCACCGTTATCGTCTCAATTCGCAAGTAGATGACACTACGTTCCTCTTCTCGTTGGATACCCTTCCCAAAGCAGGTCGCGGAATCTATGTTCGTGGTCGCGTTGAGACGGATGACCAAGGTGGAAACTTCTACAAAACCCTCATCATCCAACAAATAGTGGATGGCGTTCAACAGAATCTTCGTATCGGTGTTGATGCCGGCTCTATCTCCGGACAATATCCTCGCGGACAAGAGATTTTGATCCGTTGTAATGGCTTAGCCATCGGTTGCTATGCCAACCAGATTCAACTCTGCTCACTCGACTACAACAATAATGTGTATGCCAACAACGAGAAGAATAAAGTGGGTTGGACACCGGGGCGTCTCAAAGACGCAGAGTTCAATGCGCACACCTATCGTATTGGCTTACCTGATGCAAGCAAACTGCAATGCGATACCATCACCATCGCTTCGTTTAAGAACTTACTCAATCTGCGTCAGAACCGTTTGCTTGAAGGTCGCCTCGTTTGCATCAAGGATGTATATTTCACGGGACAGTGCTATGACCAAAGCACTTTGCGAAACTGCACTTTTGCAGACCCCGACACTTCGGAGTTCGCTAATGTCTTTGCACCAACCACCAAGAACTTGAACTATCCACAATCGCGCGTCATCAAAGACCAGAACGGGGATATCACCCAAGTTTCTGTTTCCGAGTTTGCTAAACAAGCGCGTTACTACCTTCCCGGAGCAGGGAGTGCATACGATGGCGAATACTGCTTCCGTGTAGATGATTCAAACAAACAGATGCCACGTGACACTTCTTATCTCGATGCAACCTGCGGAGGGACAACGTACTATATCCCTGTTACCAAACAGCAACACGCTTACGGATGGCATCTAGACGATGTTATTCTCATTGATCCTTATACAGACGGATATGTGTATGCCGGTGAGGGTGTATGGAAGAAAGCCATAGGCATCTTACACTGTACTGAATATGTAGGTTCCGTCACCGGTATCCTCAGTTTCTATAAGGATAAAGTGACCACATCCCTTCCCGTTGCTTCCAAAGATTGGTCTATCTCTATTTGTGACTTAAGTGATATTAAGATGGTCAACACCATCACAAATGAGCCTTGGACTCCAGTTGAATATACGAATAAAAATAAATAACTATGAAATATAAACTTTTTATTCTGGCTACCATAGCCCTTGGCCTACTAGCATGTGAGCCAAAAGATGTAAAGAAAGATTTTTCCTCCAAGATTGTAGGCAAATGGAAACTCGTTACATATAACGGTCACCAAATCGAGACGAATAACCGTACTATCTTCGCCTTCAATGCCGACAAGACAGGCAGTCAATCGTCTGTGGAGATTGTCAATCGTCAAGGTAAGTTATGGCGTCGTATCGTACCCCTCACTTACACTATCAACAACGATGTACTGACCACTCAATGGGATCAGACCTCCATCGCTGAATCATGGATAGCGACCATTCTTAATATTGAGAAGGGAACAATGTCTTGTGATGCCTCCACTCGTTTTGTGAATGGAGCCCCCTCGCTTGTACAACCCGCCACGTATCAAAACATTACGGGTACTGACTACGCCATTGATATCATCGGTCGTTGGGAAGGTCTCGAAGGTGGAGGTGAACACGGTGGAAGTGATCACAACTGGGAATATTATGCCGATGGTACTTACACCTACTACTCTTGGGATGGCACCAAATGGGATTATGACGAATCGAATGCTTTTAACGAGTATTTCGTGGATGGCGATTTCTTCGTTACCCGTTGGGACTCAAGCGGATACGTCTTCCGTGAGGCACACGATGTTACCATCGATGGCGACATCATGAAATGGCATGGTTTGCGTGCTAATGGCAGCCAAGACTCCTTCCTACTCCATCGCATCACCCCAACACAAAAACAGATTGAGGCTATTCTCCCCGGCAAATGGATTGTCTTCATGCAAGATGGTGACAGCTGCTTGACCAATAACAAATCCGTACACACTTTCGATGGTCACAACAAAGTTTATTACACTGTGGCTAATCCGGGTACCCTTGGACAAGAATGGGAGAACCAAACCGAACTTACCTATACCCTTCTCGGTAACGACTTAACCGAATCGGGATACAACACCAGAGGTGATCTTATTACTTATCAGAGTGCGTTCTATAAAGTGAAAGAGGATACCATTGAGGTGTATTCCAGATCCGGTGCTCGCGAAGGCAATATCGTCCTCGTCAAAGACCACTCTGTTGATTATGACCAGAAGATTATAGGTAAGTGGGAAGGCGTCTATATGGATGGTGACCCCACCTATGGAGAAGCCAAAGACCATCGCTGGAAGATGGATCCCGATGGCAAATACCATTATTATACGAAGGTTGATAACGACTGGGTTGAGCAAGTGGGTACCCACGAATATATGCTTGATGGTAGTTTCCTCGCTTTCCGTTGGAACGACGAAGGTTCCTACGATTATGAGTGGTGGGATCTCAAGATTGACGGAAACATGATGTATTGGGATGCTCTCCGTGGCAAAGGAACAGAGACTTTCCGTAACCATTTCATTATTAAAAGAGTAACAGAAGAGGACTAAACAATGAACACTTTTGCTCTAACTGGTTTAGATTGTGCCATAGGAGGAATTTTCCTCATTGGACTTGTAAAAGGCTTTTTCCATGGACAAGGCTGGCTCAATCGTCTCTTTGGTGTACTTTTTGGTGGCATCAAAGCGGCTGCTATCCTTATGGTTTTGGTGGTACTATTGGGTTTCCTTGATAGTCATTTCCATTTCTTAAGCGAGGAGATGGTCCAAGCCTCTTATCTTTATTCGTTGATGCTGCAACTGGCTTACCTGACTTGGGATGCTATATTATCTCTCTTTGGGAAGTAACTTAGGCGAACGAGAACGCACTATTGAACGAGCTATCACCCTTCTTCCGGGCGTGATAGCTCGCTCTGCGTACTATTATTCCGAGCCGCAAGAGTTTGTCTCCCCCCACCCTTTCTGTAATTGTTGTGTGGCATTGGAAACAAACCTTGCCCCTCTTGACTTACTTTGCCTCACCCAATCGATTGAGCGGCAGTTAGGAAGGGCACAAAAATCCGTCAATGGTCAGCACTTTGACCGCGAAATAGATATTGATATCCTCCTCGCTTATCCTTCAGCCGCAGGCGGTCTGCAAATCAGCACAGCAGATTTGCATATCCCTCATCCAAAAATGCTCGAACGGGACTTTGTGATGGTTCCTTTGCGAGAGATTTTGCCATTAAACGAGGGTTCTCAGCATTTTTTTGTAAAAAAATAGCGCAAATATTTGCGTATATCAAAAAAAAGCAGTACCTTTGCACTCGCTTTTGTGAAAGTTGCCACTTTGGCTCAGTTGGTAGAGCAACGCATTCGTAATGCGTAGGTCCGCGGTTCGAGTCCGCGAAGTGGCTCAAAAAAATACCATCTCTTATAAATGCGCTTTTCAATGCTTTTAGTTGAAAAGTGCATTTTTTTCTGTCAAGTATTTGCATATATCAAAAAAAAGTCGTAATTTTGCAGCGCAAAACTGCAAAATAAGAAAATTATGCCTACAATATTTATTTTATTCGGTTTCCACTTTATGTTTTATTCGGATGACCACACTCCGGTTCATGTGCATGTCTTGAAAGACGGTAAAGAAGCAAAATATAACATTGAGCCGGAAATAGTTCTTGTATATAATCACGGATATAAAAAGAACGAGATATCTATGATGGAGAGTGTGATTGAGGAAAATCGTGAAATAATTATTGATCGTTGGAAAGCATACTTTAACAAATATGACAACACCGCTTCAAATAAGTAAAGTTTGGATAGATAACAATTACATCTATGCTCAAGCATTAACAGGAGAAACTGCTTCTTATCGTTTTGACGATTGGGAGTTACTCCGTAATGCCACTACGGAACAAAGGTCTGCTTTTACTTTGTCTTATGGGGGCATTCACTGGCCTGCGTTAGACGAAGATTTATCGTTTGAAGGAATGTTTGAAGCTGCCGGCATCTGCCCTCGTGGTACAAACACGTGTAATGTGGTGTATTGTAAAAGTTAAAATACGAAATAATTACCAAAATTGCCTATGAAATAAAACAAGCAAGAAATTTGCACAATAGATAATATAGCGTTATCTTTGTTTCACACATTCTATAAATTTCGGCAAAATTTTTATATGTGTAACTGTGAAGTAAAGTTCAACGCTCACTCTCATTGAGTGGGCTTTACTTCGTTAGTTCAGTTACAACAGGTGTTTGCCGATACCTATAGAATGTGGATTAAAAAGTTTAGTCCACTTTTTTTGTTATCTCTAATTAAAATAAATACACTCATGAAAAAAGAAATTGTTATTTTAGGAATCGGGCATAACACTCCTGTTTATATTGATTTGGTAGAAGCCTGTGGTTACACGATTAAAGGACTCTACCATTACAACCATGACAAAGATGGTTCTTCAGAATATGGTTATCCCATCTTAGGTTGTTTTGAAGATTTATTACAAGATTCCACTTCATTGAAAGGCTTGAATTTCGCATTGTCTCAAGGCAATAACCAAGTGAGAGCTGATTTATTTCAGCGAATCATAGCAAAAGGAGGGGAAATACCAACCTTGATTCACCCTTCTGCTAATGTTTCTCAATATGCTAAAATAGGGAAAGGCGTTGCAGTTCACATTAATTCTATTGTTCATCCTGATGTTCATATCGGAGATAATTCCGTATTAAGTAATAATGTGTCTATCATTCACACTTCGGACATAGGCTGTAATTGTTATTTTGCAGCAGGATGTGTCATTGGAGCTTATGTAAAAATAGAAGATTTCGTATTTATAGGATTAGGAGTAACTTTAGTTAGCGCCAAAGTCGATAAAATTGGGGCACATGCCTATATTGGAGCGGGAACTGTTATAACCAAAAGTGTAGAACCATATCACGTTATGGCAGGAATTCCTGCAAAAACAATACGTGTGCTTGAGCATTAAGAGAAGACTCTCTCCCTCTCTCATCAAACGCTCCTTCGGGGGCGTTTGATGTGTTAATGTCTGTACTATCTTCTAGCCTCATTGATTATACCCGCGCCGCATGGTTGTCCCGATGAAACGGGAAAACCGTATATAGGGAAAGAGGATTATAATACATAAGGGTCACCATAGGATGAGAGACCTATTTCGCGGACAGGTTTTGAAGTCTCACGGACAAACGAAATCTGTTCGCGAGATTTCGTGGCAAAACTATAACTTGCTGATATGTAGCAATATATTTACTCGACAATAGGACAATGAACTCGTGAAAAGTCGGAAACTTCACGACTTTTCACTACTTTTCATCGCTATGTGCGTTTTTTCGTCCTTTTGTTCCCGCATTGTATGCGGGTTCTCGTTTTTCGTGCCCGTCCTTTGTCCGGCCTCGATATATCGTCGCGCCAGCGGCCGGACCTCGTGGTTGTCCCATGTCCCTTTTTCGCGCATTTTTGCGCGAAGGATATCCTCTCTCCCAAAAAAGTCCCAACAATGTCCCAACAATGTCCCAACTTTTAAGACCTATCCAAGGCCTATGTGAGTAATGACCGTAGGGCACCCATCCTTTCCGCCTTTCTGCCTCTCCGCCCATCCGCCTTTCTGCCCATAAACTCCTTCCCCAGCAATACCTAGTCAAGCGCAGCGTCCTAGGAAATCCTAGCAACACCTAGTCCTTCCTATCTTCATCGAATCAACTCCCGTAGCACAACGTAGCACTAACGTAGCACCCACGTAGCACCATAGCCTAAGCGTGGGATTGACAAGGACTTATGAACCCCTTGTAAAGGATCAACAAAAAAACATTTGAAAAAAATGAATGTTGAAAACTTTTATTTTTGGACAACTTTTGACCTTTTGCAAAAATATAACAGCTTGTTATTAAGCTTATTACATTTTTATTTTGGAAACTTTGTGAAAAATGTTAATAACTTTTTTTGCTAAAAATATTTGCATATATCAAAAAAAAGTTGTAATTTTGCAGTCCATTTCGGAGAAAATCGAATTTCAAAAATGTAAATAAAAAGTAAAAAAATATACTAAACATGGAAAAAAAGATTTATACACAAGCGCAAGCCGAGGAAGCATCAAAAGAATACTTCCACGGTGACGAATTAGCAGCTCGTGTTTGGGCGACTAAGTATGCCTTAAAGGACAGTTTCGGAAACTTGTACGAACTCACACCCGATGATATGCATCATCGTTTGGCTTCGGAGATTGCTCGTATTGAGAGTAAGTACAAGAACCCAATGACCGAGCCCGAACTATTCGAGTTGATGAGAGATTTCCGTTACATCGTACCACAAGGTAGTCCGATGACGGGAATAGGTAATAACTTCCAAGTAGCCAGTTTGAGTAACTGCTTCGTCATCGGTCAAGATGGCGAATCGGATAGCTATGGCGCTATCATCCAGATTGACGAGGAGCAAGTGCAACTGATGAAACGTCGCGGAGGCGTAGGTCATGACCTTAGTCATATCCGTCCTCACGGCAGTCCGGTGAAGAACTCCGCACTGACCAGTACGGGTCTGGTGCCTTTCATGGAGCGTTATTCCAACTCTACACGTGAGGTGGCACAAGACGGTCGTCGCGGTGCGTTGATGCTCTCAGTCAGTATCAAACACCCCGATAGCGAGGCGTTCATCGATGCAAAGATGGAGCAAGGGAAAGTGACGGGAGCCAATGTGAGCGTGAAGATTGATGATGAGTTTATGCAAGCCGCTATTGATGGTGTGCCTTACGTTCAGCAGTACCCTATCAAGAGCAATAACCCCAAGATGCAGAAAGAGATTGACGCCCGCGCTCTATGGAAGAAGATTATCCACAATGCTTGGAAATCCGCTGAACCCGGAGTGCTGTTCTGGGATACGATTATTCGTGAGTCTGTGCCCGACTGCTATGCCGACCTCGGTTACAAGACCGTCAGCACGAACCCTTGCGGTGAGATACCTCTCTGCCCTTACGATAGTTGCCGATTGCTCGCTATCAACCTCTATAGTTACGTGAAGAATCCTTTCACGCCCCAAGCGGAGTTCGATTTTGAGTTGTTCCGCAAACATATTATGGTGGCGCAACGAATCATGGACGATATCATCGATCTTGAGATGGAGAAGATAGACAAGATCTTACTCAAGATTGCTTCTGACCCCGAGAACGATAACATCAAACGCACCGAGCGCGAGCTTTGGGAGAAGATCATGAAAAAGACCGTTCAAGGTCGTCGTACAGGTGTGGGCACTACCGCAGAAGGCGATATGCTCGCAGCGATGGGACTGCGCTATGGCTCACCGGAAGCGATTGCTTTCTCGGTTGAAGTACACAAGAACCTCGCTCTGGCTGCTTATCGCAGTAGTGTAAACATGGCAAAAGAGCGTGGTGCCTTCAAAGTATATGATAGCAAACGCGAGGAGAATAATCCCTATATCCTTCGTATCAAAGAGGCTGATCCCGAACTATACGAAGAAATGAAGCAACATGGCCGTCGTAACATCGCTTGTTTGACGGTAGCTCCTACGGGTACAACGTCTATCATGACACAAACCACCAGTGGTATCGAACCTGTCTTCCAACCTGTTTATAAGCGTCGTCGCAAGGTTAATCCAAACGACAAGAACGTACACGTGGACCTTGTGAACGAAGATGGCGACAGTTTTGAGGAATATATCGTCTTCCACCATAAGTTCATCACTTGGATGAATGCCAATGGTCACACCTACGACCCCAACCATCGTTATACGACGGAGGAAGTAGATGCCTTGGTGGCGGAGTCTCCCTATTTCCACGCTACGGCAAGCGATGTCGATTGGCTTGCGAAAGTGCAGATGCAGGGTGCTATCCAGAAATGGGTTGACCACTCTATCTCCGTTACCATTAACCTTCCCACCGATGTTACCGAAGAACTCGTAGGCAAACTCTACGAAGAGGCTTGGCGTTGTGGTTGTAAGGGTTGTACCGTCTATCGTGAGGGTAGCCGTACCGGAGTGCTTGAGACGCTCAAGAAAGATGAGAAGAAAGAGGACAAGAAAGACGATAAGGACGATAAGACTTGCGTCTGCTATGACCATCGCACGCAAAAACGTCCTATCGAATTGGATTGCGATGTTGTTCGTTTCCAAAACAATAAGGATAAATGGATTGCGTTTGTAGGTCTGCTCGATGGCCGTCCTTACGAGATCTTCACCGGTCTTGCCGATGATGAGGATGGTATCTTATTGCCCAAATCCGTGACGACAGGTAAGATCATCAAATCGCGTGACGAGAACACGGGCATGAGCCGTTACGACTTCCAATTCGTCAATACCCACGGCTATAAGACTACCGTAGAAGGCTTGAGTTACAAGTTCGATAAAGAGTTCTGGAACTACGCCAAACTTATCTCAGGCGTGCTTCGTTATGGTATGCCTATTGACCAAGTTATCAAGATGATTGGTGGTCTGCAAATGGATAGTGAGACGATTAACTCATGGAAAGTGGGTGTAGAACGCGCCTTGAAGAAGTACATCCAAGATGGTACAGTAGTTCAAGGACAAGTCTGCCCGAACTGTGGAGAACCGCTTATTTACGAGGAAGGCTGCATGCACTGCCGCGTGTGCGGTTATTCAAAATGTGGCGGATAATCGTTTAGTCAATCTCTGCTTCAAGAAGACGACCTTTGAGGTCAAATTTGAGCTCAATACGATTATTGAGCTCAACTTCTTGATCGCGGAAATCAATGCTATACTTAATGATGACAGCATCAGGATACATCTTTTGGATATATGCGCGGACCACTTCCGGAACCAAAGCATCCGGAACTCCGGTGTAGATCTTAACGCTCTCCAAAGAGCCATCGGAGTTAAATCCCCACTCTTGCCTATCGTTGGTCAGGACATCATAATCGGCCCACATACTAACGCCATCTTGGGTAACAAGCAGAATAGTAGTAGGATCAACATATTGAGTTAACAATGCTTGAGCAGCTTGAGGCAGTTGTTCAAACGTGATGGGACGATCGTCATCTGCACATGCAGTGAGTGCTAATGCACAAAAAATCGAAAGAAAAATTTTACGCATAGGGATTTATCTTAAAAATTAGTTTGTTTCTTGTTTGTCTTCCTCTTTGATTGGAATAACTCCTGTAGGATGTAGGATGGTATAATTCGTCATGGTTTGGTTCGCTTTGAAACCTATACCATGAATGATAGATTGTTCTTTGGTTATCACAATCGATGAGTCGGAATAGATACGCTCTGCATCTTGGTCCCAATAAAGTTCCGGGGTATCAAACTGCTCATTTTGGCTATTAACCGCATGCACATTGCCTTTCAAGTACCACAAATGTGACTCGTCATTGTAATGGGCATAGTTAGCACGTATTGTTTCCTCTATCTCAAGGTTCTCGTCAAACTTCTCTAAGAATATACCTTGAGAAAATTCCCAATACGGAGGTTGAGCTTTATCATAGATAAGCCATTTAGCAGCCGTAATACGATAGCGCGTGATACCCGAGTCAGAGATGAGAGTAGTCACCTCGTCGGAATTGAGCACAGGAATTAGGCTTCTATCTGTCACCGCCGATGTCCGCAGTTTGACATCTCGATGAGAGCAACCGCAGAACATCAGGGCGATACAAAGGAATAATATGTTAGTCTTTCTTTGCACGAACAGTCGTTGATTCATTGATCCAGCCACCTACGATAAACGTGCCCGAACCGAATTCTGCCGGAAGGTCAAACAATTCCTCCTTTGTGGGGAAATACTTGCTATAGGTAGCAATCAGTTTGTTGGCATCGTCCGTAATCAGAGGATCAACAGCTTTGGCTTTCATAAATTTATCCACAGCTGCCCAGAAAACCGTCTTATTCAAGATAGCGGCTTTAGCTGCCGGATAATCAGGCGCTTGGTACGGTTGAGAGGCTGCGTAGCACATACCAATCATGATATAGCAACGTCCCTTCTCGTTAGGATTGCTATTCATCGCTAAGTTAGCAAACGTGCGAGCGTCGGCTAAACGATGCAACTTATCCATATAGATGTAAGAGATACGATATTGAAGATCCGCACGTGTCTCGTCTGCTTCAGGATCGTCTTCGTCAATTAAATCAATGGCTTGTCTGTAATATTCAACCGCATCATTGTAGTTGCCTTTCTTAAGCGACATCGAACCGCAACCGGAAGCAGACTCTGTGGTAGGTTGCAGTTTATGCGCAGCCTCCGCAGCAGCAAAATAAATCTCTGATTCTGTGCAGTTAACACGACGATACATCTTCATCAGTTTGAGCATGTCCTCAAGATATTGGCCATTGGTATTGACGTAGTCTGCATAGATCTCATCCAATTTATTACAATCGGCAACACCCGAAAGAACGAAGAGATTATCCACATATTCTTTTGCAACAGAAGCATCCGTAGCATTCTTACTGGCAGGATTATCCCAGATGGCTTGGAGAATAGGACTTACAAACGAATAATCAGCAATGTATTGCGAACCATATTGATTAGGATTGACTCTATACAGGTCGTTGCTCACTTCCATAAATTTAACCAAAACGGTTAATTGCGATTTTTCACCCAACGCATTGATACTTTCCTTGAGCCATTGGTATGCATCTAATTTTAAGGTATCTTCCGGATAATACTTGCAATAATCCAGAGCTTTTTGCCCTAAAATATAAGCGGTTGGATATTTAACGTCATCACCAAAGTATTTGATACGTTTGTCATGCATTTGCAAAGCCAATTCGCGAATTTGGTTCTTCTCTTCCGGTGTGGTAGCATTGTTATACTTCCACTCAAGGATCTGTGCACCACGGCTATAGATAGCCTTATTAGCATTAGGGCAGTTGGTATAGACCTCAAGCCAAGGACCATAAGCATCTTCGTATGCTTTGTTTTTGGCACTCTCTACGAAAAGAGATACATTCATCAAACATTCCTCAGAAATCTCAGGAGTCTCATCTTCAACAATAACGGGAGCCGGTTCTGGCTCGGAATTCACTTTCTTTGGTTTCTTGGCGCAAGCTAATGCGGGAATAGCTACGCACAACGCTAAAGCAATAATTGACTTTTTCATAATGATTAATTTTTAATAGTTTATTTTTTAGTTTTGTCTAATTAGTCTAATTTACAGTCTCCGTTTGAAGAACCAATTCTCACAAATAGAGGCATTGATGGTTAGTTTGAGTTCGTTCTCTTCGAGGAAGGTTTTCATTCCACGGTGTGTATATTCGATCGAGGCATTAAAGATCGTTCCTGCGTTTCGCAAAGGAAAACCGATACCGATAGAAGCCGTCACATCCTTGACACTTGCCATGCGTGGGTCTTTAAGATAGTTATCTGATACGCAACACCCTACCCTCCACATCATTCGCTCAGCATATCGTTGACTCATTGGGTTATGGCGATACTCCACACCCATAGCGTAACGATTGCGATCATTTAGATATCCTTTTTCACCCAGGTATAAGGCGGATGACATACATTCACGCTCATAATCAAAGCTGACCATCAAACGTTTTTTCCAAGTGTAACTTCCTCCTACTCCATAAACCATCGGCATCTCAAGTCCATCTGTAATAGGTGCACCGATGGTATCGGTTAGCGAAGTCTCAATAATGTAGTATTCCGAATTCATTCGCTGTTTACTTTCAAAGATCGCACCTACCGTAAAGTCGTGTCCTTCAAAAGAGTGGAAGACTTGCAGTCCGTATCTAAAGCGAAAACTATTGATTTTGGTGTACGCTAATTGGGTGTAAGAAGACAATCCTGTCTCAGTGAAAGTGATGGAACGAGCATTCATTGTTTCACCGAACATATAATACATATTGGCACCTAAGGCTACCCAATCGCAGATATTAAAACTTAATCCCACAAAGACGTGACTAATACCTCCTTCTCCTGTATAAACAGCAATGGGGTGATAATTAGGCACACGCCCCGACTCGTCAGGAACATTGATGTTATATCCCACCACCGAATAGGGCATCACACCGGCTGCCAAGGCAATGTGTTGACGCCAAATGGGGAATTGCAAAGTCAGATATTCCAGATTACCCGTTGCACGATTTCGTTTGCCATGAGTGTCTTCATAGCGATCCCATCCTACACTGGCAGCAACATCAAACATAAACGTCATGCTATCACAAGCCGTATAACTGGCAGGCTGGGAAGGACAGATAACTTTATTGCTACGCATACCAATCCCTACTCCACCTAATCCGCGATAGGTATTGGGCGTGTTGGCATCAAGCAACCCATAGCCATAACGAGAGAAAGGCGAGGAGGTCATGTTTTGTGCTGACAAAGATGTCAAACAAGCAAAAAGAAATAATATGACAAGATGCTTACGCATGAATATTATAATTTAATATGGCGTTCAAACCCAATAGAACCAAATGCTTTTCTACCCGTGCTGACTCAATATATTTACTCACATAAGGACTATTACCACCTGTGATAATCGTTCTAAACGTATCTCCGCGGTCAGCTAAAGTACGCATATATCCTTTTACCTCAAAAATTATGCCACGAATAACTCCTGCGGCAACGGCATCGTGCGTGTTTTTACCAAAAAGAGGTATCAAATCGTCCGGTTCAACCTCCAAATATGGCAATTTCTTCGTCATCTGTTTGAGAATGGTAAAGCGCATTTTCAGTCCCGGAGCAATGTTCCCACCAATATAAGTATTCTCTTTGGTAACTACATCATACGTGATAGCCGAGCCTACATCAATAATGAGCACATTCTCTTTTGGAAAGAGTCTTGCTCCTCCCACAGCAGCTGCTAATCGGTCTTGACCTAACGTCTCGGGGGTGTCGTATGCATTTGTAATGGGCACCGGTGTTTTATGGTCAAAGAGAACAAACTGCTTCGATAATCGGTGAAGGGTGTTGACCACAGCAGGTTCGATATTCGCTACCGAGGCAATGATAGTATAATCGATGGGATAGAGTGAGAATAGCCTCTCCACGTCGGTGGACGTGAAGCTCTTATATATAACGTGCTTAATGAGGCGCTCGTTATCGAAAACGGCTATCTTCGTTCTCGAATTTCCTTGATCAATACACAAATTCATTAGTCTGTTGCCATTGACGTATAGAGGAAACGCTTAATGGATTTCTTCGGCGTTTTCTCAAACTCGTGAGGATATAGTTTTATTTTTGTTATCTGTTCGTATGCAGCGAGTTCGGTATTGAGCACTTTTCTATTCTCCTCCATCGCAGCTACTAATTCTTCTGAGGTCAGTTGTCCTGCCACCTCATAATCCGGGCAGACGAGGGCGATGAGATGGTCTTCGTATTGAATAACAAGCGACTCCATGACGTATGGCATGTTATTAAGCTTAGCCTCTATCTCCTCGGGATAGATGTTTTGTCCATTGGGGCCGAGTAACATAGTCTTGTTACGCCCTTTGATAAAGATAAACCCATCTTCATCAATATACCCAAGGTCACCGGTCTTCAACCAACCATCTTTGGTGAGTATCTCGCGTGTGGCGGCTGCGTTCTTGTAGTATCCTAACATCACATGTTCACCGCGAACCCACAACTCGCCTACGCCTTGTGCATCGGGATTAACCACTTTAATCTCCATATCATCTAATATCTTACCGCACGATGATGGTTTGTAACCATCTTTATATGTGGTAAAGGAGATAAGAGGAGCACATTCGGTCATACCATAACCGACTGCGTATGGAAACTTAATCCGCGTAAGGAACTCCTCAACTTCAGCGTTTAGAGGTGCTCCTCCAATAATAACTTCTTCAAACACACCTCCAAAAGCATCAACAAGTTGCTGACGGATCTTATTCAATACGGCATCGGATAAGAACGGCACTTTCAGCGCCCAGCGAATGGGAGTTTTCGATATCTGAGGAACAATTTGTTTCTTATAAATCTTCTCCACAATAAGAGGTACCGTAAGCACATTCGTAGGTTTAACCTCTGCAAAAGCTTGCAGTAAGATTTTAGGAGCAGGTGTTCGCCCGATAAAATAAGTGTGACCTCCATACACAATCACGCCCAAGAAATCAATTCCGCAGCCGTATGCATGTGCAAGGGGCAAAAATGCTACGTGACGGCAACCGCGGTACAGACCTCCCGTCTTGTAGAAGGAAAGGATATTACCTGCCAACGCGTTACAAGAAGTGATAGCACCTTTGCTAAAACCTGTTGTACCGGAGGTGTAGTTAATGGAAGCTACAGCACTGTTAGGACGCTTATCGTAATGTACATCTTTTTTGCTAAAGCCCTTTGGATAGGCTTTTTTCAGCATTTGTTCTTGGGCTTCTTTGGACAAGTCTATATGTTTGAGACGAGAAGCCAATGGCTGGTAGTTATTGAGCGAGAAGACGGCTTGCACTTTCTTCATCTCGTCTAAATCCATACCCTCCCATATACTATCCGTGATAAAGAGAAGACGGGCATCCGAGTGATTGATGATGTGCAGGGCATCGTTTGGCCTAAAATCTTGAAGAATAGGAACCACAATCGCTCCGTATGAGACGGAAGCAATATACGCAGCCACCCAATTGCAATTATTACGCCCCATAAGCGCAATCTTATCTTCTTTCTTTATCCCACAACTATGAAAAACAAGATGTAACATTGCCACCCTCTCTGCTAATTGAGCATAGGTGAGCGTGTTCGGTGTGCCATAATCAGTTACGGCAGGCAACTCCCAGTTCTCCTGGAAGGAGCGTTCAAACATCTTAATAAAATTGTCTTGGTCTGCGGTCAACATATCAAAAGTGTGTATATAAAAATCGTTTAATACTCTTTTTAGGTGTCTTTTCAAACTCGTGAGGATAGAGTTTGATAGCCGAAATCTGCTCGTAAGAGGCTAATAGACTATTCACCATCTTACGGTTTTCCTCTATTTTCTCCTCAAGTTGCGATTTCGACAAGTTAGCAGCATCCACTGTCTCAAAATCGGGGCAGACAAGAGCTACAAGGTTATGGTCTTGTTCTAACACAAGCGACTCCATGACGTATGGCATGTTATTAAGCTTAGCCTCTATCTCCTCGGGGTAGATGTTTTGTCCATTGGGACCGAGTATCATAGTCTTGTTACGCCCTTTGATAAAGATAAACCCATCTTCATCAATATACCCAAGGTCACCGGTCTTCAACCAACCATCGGAGGTAAAGACTTCGTTCGTTGCCTCTTGGTTTTTGTAATAACAGGACATCACGTGCTCTCCACGAACAAGCAATTCCCCTATACCATCGGTGTTCATATTGTCTAATTTCACTTCCATTAGTCCGTCTAACACCTTACCACAAGAACCTTCACGAAAATCATACGACTTACTATAAGAGATAAGCGGTGCACATTCGGTCATACCATAACCGACCGTATACGGGAAATGAATACGTTGTAAGAATGCTTCCACATCCGCATTCATAGGTGCACCTCCAATAATAACCTCATCAAACTCCCCACCAAAAGCGTTGATGAGTTGTTGACGGATCTTACTCAAAAGCACATCATCAATGAGGGGTAACTTAAGAGCAAAATTAATGGATGACTTATTCAATAAGGGTAATATCTGTTTTTGATAAATCTTCTCAAGAATAAGAGGAACGGTAAAAATACACGTAGGTTTAATCTCTTTGAATGCACTTAATAATACGCGTGGAGAGGGTGTCTTACCAAGGAAATAAGCGTGAGCTCCCACACAGAAAGAAGTTAGGAAGTCAAACGCACAACCAAAAGCATGAGCAAGAGGCAAGAAAACCACCTGACGACTACCGCGATAGATGACGTGGTTCTCTGAACAGAACTTCACATTACCGGCAAGCGCATTAAGGCGAGTGACCACACCCTTACTAAAACCTGTAGTACCGGAGGTATAGTTGATCGAGGCCGTGCAAGAGTTATCCCTATCAATATAATGAATCTTTTCCGGTGTGATACCACCCGGGTACTTAGTTGCAAATAACTGTTCAATCACCGACGGAGAGATACTCTCTGCGGTAAACTGAGAAGATTTGACCGAAAGAGGCTCGCGTGTGGACAAAGATAATACAGCTTCCACATGCTCCATTTGGTCAATATCCATAGTCTCGTACAAGACGTCAGTCACAAAGAAAATTTTAGACTCTGAGTGATTGAGAATATGTAAGGTATCATTCGGCCTAAAATCCTGTAGGATAGGAACCACTACAGCGCCATAAGTTAAGATGGCTAAATACGTGGTCACCCACGAACTGTTATTACGCCCCATCAGCGCCACCTTATCATCCGGTTTGATACCGCATTGAGCCAATAGAATATGAATACGCTCAATCTCTTGTGCCACATTCTGATATTTCAGAGAGATGGGAGTACCATAATCCGAAAAAGCTACGGAAGACCAGTTCTGAATGATGGCCGCTTCTATTGTTTGTATGAAATTTTCTTTTACCATGGATTAATCCGATAATGGAAATTCAGGAACTTCTTCTATTTCCGGAGCTTTCGTTGCCGGTGTCGTTGAATAAACGGAATCAACCACATATTGGCTATTTCCACGCCAAGGAAGCGTGCCTAAATAGCGTTGCCAGTGCAACTTCATCTGACGAGAAGAAGAATTGTTAATAGTCTCAGCCACTCTCGGGTTTTTCACCGAGAAACGGAACTCATTCGACTGAATAGTAGCTTTCGCATTGCGAGAGTTATACCCTGACTGAATCATTTTTCCCTCATACGTTTTGAAGATATATCCCTCTTTTTGGAAATAATTGATATCTCCTTCGTTCACACCTTCGCTATATACGAAACACCACTTAACATAGATAAATCCTGCGGCTAAAAGGAGGATAATAACGGTGATCCAAGTCACCACTTTTGCTTTTGTTGTCATAGCTATAAATAAAAAATCGTGCAAAGATACAAAAAATTTATGATATATGCAAATATTTTATCATTTTTATTAGTGCAGCGGCACATGCGCGGTCAGTTATTTGCTCTCTGAGCGAACCTAAATGCAAACATTCAGCAAAAGTTTCTGTAGGTGTAGCCCACGCCACCCAGACTGTTCCAACGGGTTTATCGGGCGTGCCACCGGCCGGTCCTGCCACCCCACTGGTGGCTATCGCATAATCCGTTTTTAAGAGTCTCTTCACTCCCTCTGCCATAGCACGAACAACCTGTTCGCTAACAGCACCATATTGTTGTAGGTCTAATTCAGAAACACCCAACACATTTGCTTTCACCGAGTTATCGTATGCCACCACACTCCCCCAATAAAAATCCGATGAACCGGAGTGCTTATTGAGAAGCGAGGCTAACTTGCCTCCCGTACAACTCTCTGCGGTAGCAATCGTTTGATGACGAGCACGCAATAACTCCCCTAATGCCACCTCCAACGGCTTATCTTCCGTTAAGACGATATCGTCACCTACCATCGCCAGCATCTTGTTGAACTCTTTTTCTACCAAATTAGGTTCTACATCGTAACCACTGAGACGAAGGCGAACCGTTCTATCTTTGGGTAGATACGCCAAATGCATCGTCTTGGGCAAAGCCTCTTCCCAAGCCTCTAAACGAATAGCCAACACACTCTCCGGCACACCATATACAAGGGCAGTTTTATGGGTAATCGAACTTTGACCGGCTACGCCTGTAAGACCGCTGTGCTGTAAGACCGCACTCTGTGCTGAAAGATACGGCATCACCTGTTCGGTCATAGCGATTTTCATCTCGTAAGGTACGCCGGGCATCGAAACCAGGATCTTATCACCTTTGGTGAAGACCATGATCGGTGCCGAACCCACACGATTGGGTAAGATCGTCGCTGATTGGGGTACCAACCATTGCGTTGAGGTCAGTTTATTGAGCACATCAACACGGTCTTTATAGAGGTTGAGGATATGCTGATGAACGATCTCGTCAGGAACTAATGGGGTGTGAAAATAGTCGCACAGCACATTCTTGGTGATATCATCTTTGGTAGGACCTAATCCGCCTGTCGTCATGACAATATCTGCCCGTGTGAAAGCCGCATCGATAGCTTCCACTATATGACTTGCATCATCGTGAACGGAAGTAATCTGTTTGAGTTCGATAGATGCCTCATTCAAACGCTCCGCCATCCAAGCGGAGTTCGTATCGACAACCTGCCCTATCAGCAGTTCATCGCCAATCGTTATAATCTCGCATTGCATAATCTTCAATCACCCTTTCCGCCTCTCAGCCTTTCCGCCTCTCAGCCTCTCCGCCCCCTGTTTCCGCCACTCGGTGGCGGTTAATTCAAGTTCATCGTACCACTCTTGTCCAAACCGCCGAATAAGCGGTTCTTTGAGGAATTGGTAGATGGGTATATGTAGTTTTTTCCCTAATTGTCTTGCACAATGGCATATATCCCAGCGGTGATATTCCACTCCCGTAAGTCCATTACTCAGGTGGGTCAAACGGATAGGATAAAGGTGGCAAGAGATAGGTTTGTTAAAATTTATTTTGCCTGCTTTATAGGCTTTTTCGATAAGACAATAGCACCAACCCGACTTATCCACACGCGCGAACACGCAGTCCTTGTTATTGACGATAGAGGTCACTTTTTCCCCACTCTCGTCTAAGTAACTCACGCCTTGTTGTTCTACCACGGCTTGTGCCTCTTTGGTCATCTCGGTTTTTAAGATGGGCAAAGCAGCCGAGAGTTGTTGTTCCTCCTCGTCGGTTAGGGGTGCTCCTGCATCGCCCTCAATGCAACAGCAACCGTGACAAGTGTCGAGGTTGCAGCAGAACTCTTTCTCTAATACATCGAGAGAGACAAGGGTATTTTGTATTAAGAACATAAGCCTTCTATGAATATTTTGAGTCCAATGCCGATGAGAATAAGACCTCCAATGAGTTCAACATTGACTTTGAATTTACTGCCAACAAATACGCCAATCAGATACCCTGCTATCGAGAAGACAAACGAGCCTAATGCGATAACACTTATCCCGAGCCATAGTCGTTCCGGATGAGGGATAAAGATAACCCCTGTTGCGAGTGCATCTATGCTTGTCGCCACCGCCAATACAAGCAGTGTCTTCAGTGAAAAATCCGCTATCTTACAGGAGCTTTGCTCCGATCCTTCAGCGCAGCGGTCTTGCAGCGTAGCGGTCTTGGAGAGACTTTCCCAAATCATTTTCCCTCCAATAAACCCAAGTAGTACGAGTGCGATGATGCCGGCATATTGCTTAAAGAAATCGCTACATAGTGTACCGGCATAGTAACCGATGAGGGGCATTAGTCCTTGGAACAGACCAAAGAGCACTGCCATCAGCCAAGGGTGTTGGCGTTTGGAGAATATCTCGTGTATATCAACAGCCAATCCCTTCGCCACGCTTACCGCAAAACAGTCCATCGCCAGCCCAATACTAATCAATATAATCGTTACTACACTCACTTTCTCTAAACTATCAAACTAGACGGCTACTCTAAACTCTAAACTCTCCACTCTAAACTAATTCCGCTTATAGCGGTATCTCGCCACGGTCTTTCCCTTCACGATATTCATCAGTTTGGTACGAATAAACTGTTTACGGATGGGAGAGATACGGTCCGTGAACACGTGTCCTTCGAGGTGATCGAACTCGTGCAGAACGATACGCGCCTTAAAATCGGTATAGGTGTCCTCGTGCCATTGAAAATCCGCATCTTGGTAGCGAACGGTAATCGTGCGAGGACGAACCACATTCTCGCTAATCCCCGGCAGAGAGAGGCAACCTTCCGAATAAGTGGAAGTCTCTTTGCTTTCTTCTAAAATCTCGGGATTGATAAAGGCTTGTTTGAAGTCGATACAATCAGGATACTCCTCCCCTAATTGGCTTCCGTCCACAATAAACAGACTTAAGTTCTTGCCTATTTGCGGAGCAGCAAGACCACAGCCTTCAGCGGCATCAAGCGTCTCCTGCATATCGCTTAGAAGAGTTTTAATATCGGGCAGGTTCTCAGCAGTAACCTCCTCTGCCTGTTTGCGTAAGGCCGATTGGCCATATAAGTATATCGGTAAAATCATGATCTAATCTTCAATCGTCATTCTTAATTCTTCAATAAATTTAGGTAATCTTCAAGGATGATGCAGGCCGCGATTTTATCGACCATCGCTTTGTCTTGTCGTTGTGTTTTGGTAAGTCCGCCATCAATCATCGCTTTATGAGCAAGTGTAGAGGTAAACCGTTCGTCGAACATCTTGAGCGGCATATCCGGAAAAGTGCGTTTGAACAGTTCCATAAAAGGTCGTATCCATTGCATTGATTCAGACTCTTGTCCGTTGAGTTGCGTGGGATGACCGATGACCACCTCATCTACATTCTCCTTATTTATATACGCGCGTAACCATTCCAACAGTTCAGCGGTTGGAATAGTAAGCAACGGATTAGCCGTTATACGGAGGGGATCCGTAACGGCTAATCCTGTTCGTTTTTTACCATAATCAATAGCAAGGATTCGTCCCATCTTATTGATTGAGTTCAGCAGAAATCTTATCGTATTCGGCATCCATACTGAAACGATAATAGAGGGTACGAAGCGTTGTCATATAATCACGATTGCCCGGCTCCATTTCGTGTGCTTTCTCGAAATAAGGCAACGATTTTTTGAACATCGCGTTCATCTCGCTTAGAGCCTTCTTATATTCCTTAGCATCAGCGATATAAGCGGCGTCTTCGTTCATCTTAACGGCTTGGTTGTAATAAACACGTCCACAACCTGCCATAGCGTCAGCCATCGTAGGATCAACCTTGAGGGCTGCCTCATATTCTGCCATAGCTTCATCGTAACGACCTTCGTTTGCCACGATATTTCCTTTGATAAGGCGATATTGTGCTACTTCGGGTTCGCGCTCGATAGCCTCAGTGAGGTAAAGAATAGCTTGCTCCGTTTGTCCGGAATAGATGTAGTAGTTAATTAAGTTCTGCAAGAACCAAGGCTCCTTAGGGAAGCGAACAACGGCGTTTTGGAGAACATCAACAGCTGCCGCAGAATCTTGGATAGCCATATACTCTTGATAGAGGAATTGGTTCACCGTAACAGCCTCGTACTCACCATCTCTCATATCAATAAGGATAGCGATAGCTTCTGGATGCATCTCAGCCTGGATAGCAAAAATAGCTGCATAATACTTGTACTGATCGTAGATGGTATCCTTTGGCATTTGTGCTTGCAGTTTTTCGTCTTGCATCATCGGGAGGTCTTGAATTTGCAAGTGACGCAAAAAGGCACGATAAGCATTAGCGAAATCTTTTTGTTCATTGAGATAAATACCATACTTGATGAAGTCTTGGTTGTTGTAATAATCCATCATCTTGGTAGACAGGGTCTTACGCATCTTCGCATCTACTTTCTCTTTCCCTTTCTTGTCAATAACCGGAGTCATAGCAATCTCGTCAGCCTTAACCCAATAGTCAAAGCTTTCCATGATAGCTTGTCCTTTCACGTTGTCGTCTACGGGTTGGTTCATCATCGCGTCGATGTTAAACTTCTCGTTTTGGGTGTAACCAATCAAACCGGCTACATACCACGTCTCGGCTTGTCCCATCGTTTCTTCATTGATAAGAGCATCATTAATCAATGTGCGAGCCGCATTGAAATCGGGTTCCTCTTGAAGAATTAAGTTTTTCGCTCTTTTCACGTTTGCTTTTTGGGCGTAGCAGCAAGCACCTATCAGTACCAACGCTACCATTAAAATGGTCTTTTTCATAATCTTTATTTTTTAAATTATTAACTTATAAACTCTAAACTATCAAACTAGACGGCTACTCTAAACTCTAAACTCTAAACTCTAAACTCTCCACTCTCACTTTCACTTTCACTTTCACTTTCACTTTCCACTTCCGTCTCTTCCTTCGGAACGATGCACCCGAACATCAGGGTATCGTTACGTTTCTGGAGTTCGATGAGTTTAACACCTTGGGTAGCGCGTCCCATCACGCGGATGGTCGATATATCCATGCGGATAGCGGTACCACTCTTGGTAATGAGCATCAAGTCTTCGTCATCGGTGACAGCGTGTAAGCCTACTAACGGTCCCGTCTTATCGGTGAGGTTCATCGTCTTAACACCCTTACCACCACGATGGGTGATACGATAGATCGGTTCGCCCTCCTCGTCATCGAGCATCGTACGTTTACCAAAGCCCTTGTCCGAGATAACGAGAACCGTCCTGTCTGTATTCTTCTCTACACAAATCATGCCAATCGCACGATCTTGTCCATCTTCGTCTAACGTGATCGCTTTCACACCGGTAGCGTTACGACCCATAGGACGTACCCCACTCTCGTTGAAACGAACGACTTTACCATTGTACGAAGCAATCAGCATCTCGCTCTGACCATCGGTTAACGTAACCGCAATCAGTTCGTCACCATCACGTAGACCAACGGCATTGATACCATTAGCGCGAGGACGAGAATAAGCCTCTAAGGTGGTCTTCTTCATCAGACCGTTCTTTGTAGCGAAGATCAGGTAGTGGTTATTCACATATTCGGGATCGTTGAGACCTTTCACATTGATGAAAGCACGCACCGCATCGCCCTTCTCAAGGTTGATGATGTTTTGGATAGCACGCCCCTTCGATTGGCGATTGCCTTCCGGCAGGTCATAGACCTTGATCCAATACAGACGACCACGCTCCGTGAAGAACATCATCGTGGAGTGCATCGAGGCTTGGTGAACATACTCGATAAAGTCCTCATCGCGACTGCTCGAAGCCTTACTACCGATACCACCACGACCTTGCTGACGGAACTCCGTCAACGGAGTGCGTTTAACGTAACCTAAGTGCGAGATGGTAATCACCATATCATCGTCGGCGTACATATCTTCCGGATTGAACTCGGTAGCCATCTTCACGATTTTCGTGCGACGCTCGTCAGCATATTTATCCTTAATCTCAATCAGTTCGGTATTGATCAGCTCAAAGCGCATCACCTCGCTGGCAAGCAGTTCGTTGAGGTGCGCAATGAGTTTCTCTATCTCTGCATATTCGGCTTTCAACTCGTCTATCTTCAGTCCTGTCAGTTGGCTTAGACGCATATCTACGATAGCCTTTGATTGCAGGTTGTCGAGGTTAAAGCGGTTCTCTAAGTTCGTTTGCGCATCCGCAGGAGTACGAGAAGCTTTGATAATCTTAATTACCTCGTCGATATTATCTACCGCTACGATTAAGCCCTCTAAGATATGGGCTCTCTCCTCTGCTTTGCGCAGTTCGAAGCGGGTACGACGAGTAACCACGTCCATGCGGTGCTCAATGAAGTTTGCAATCAAGTCTTTGAGGTTCAACAGCATCGGACGACCTTTCACCAGCGCGATACTGTTCACGCTGAAACTGGATTGCAATGCTGTGTATTTGTATAACTTATTGAGAACGACTTGCGCGTTCGCGTCGCGTTTCACTTCGATGATAATACGGATATCGCGTTTCGATTGGTCGGAGATATCCGATATACCTTCTATTTTCTTCTCGCTCACTAAGTTAGCGATATCCTTTACGAGGTCGGCTTTCACTACGCCGTACGGCAGTTCGGTAATCACGATGTGCTCGCGCCCATTATCTTCTGCCTCGATGTCGGCGTTGGAACGGATAACGATACGACCCTTACCAGTCTCGTACGCATCGCGCACGCCTTGGTAACCATAGATAGTACCGCCCGTGGGGAAGTCAGGAGCTTTGATGTGCTCCATCAACTCGGCTACGGTGATATCCTCTGTCTCGGGGTTCTCACATTTAGCAATCTGATTCTTGACGTACGCCACGCAACCATCGATCACTTCGCCTAAGTTATGGGTCGCCATGTTCGTTGCCATACCAACAGCGATACCGGTGGCACCATTGACGAGGAGGTTCGGGAAACGACAAGGTAAGACGGTCGGCTCGCGCAAGGTGTCATCGAAGTTAAGGTTCATATCCACCGTATCCTTCTCGATGTCGCGAAGCATCTCCTCCGCTAATTTGCTAAGGCGTGCCTCGGTGTAACGCATAGCAGCGGGGCTATCACCATCGACGGAGCCGAAGTTTCCTTGACCATCTACCAAGCAATAACGCATCGCCCACGGCTGTGCCATACGGACGAGTGTGCCGTAGATACTACTATCACCGTGTGGGTGATATTTACCCATAACCTCACCGACGATACGGGCACTTTTCTTAGTGGGTTTGTCGCTGGTGTTACCTAACTCGTTCATTCCGAAGAGTACCCTTCTGTGTACGGGTTTGAAGCCATCTCGCACATCGGGCAGCGCACGGCTGACGATGACGGACATCGAGTAGTCGATGTAGGAGGACTTCATTTCCTCTTCAATCTTTACAGGCAAAATCCTGTCGCGGTTTTCTTCAATCATAGTTTTTTATGTTTTGTTCAATAAGTTTCACGCTGCAAAGTTACAAAAAATCTTTGAATTATGCAAATTATTTTGAAGAAAAATGCATTTTAACCGCATTTTTCTCCATTTTGACGCATTTTGCACCTCTCACCGAGGGGGTGTCGATAGCCATCTCCGCCTGTCTTGTTTGCGAAATCACTTTTATCACTTTTATCCATATTCATATTAAAGAAATAGCTAAAAAGATAGAAAAATCGAATAATTTTGCAAAAATATTTGCATATATCAAATTAAAGTCGTAATTTTGCAGCGAAAATCACTTTTACAAAAGTTATTTTTGCATTATATTATACATTTACAGTCTAAAAAACGAATATTATGATTTCAAAATTAGTTGCAATTTATTACAAGGCATTGGAAAACGTTTCCCTTGATTTTACGCGTTATTTATATGAACAAATCAATTGGGATAACCGATTTATTATGATAAGAGGAGCACGGGGTGTTGGTAAAACAACCATGTTGCTTCAGCATATTTTACGCACATTCCCTGATAAGAGTCAAGCTTTATATGTGTCAGTTGATAACTCTTGGTTTGCCACCCATTCGATGGTTGAGCTTGCGGAATATGCCTCTTCCCACGGAATAATGAACCTCTTTTTTGATGAAGTACATAAATATGACCATTGGGATCAACAACTGAAGGAGATGTATGATTCATTCCCAAAATTAAAGGTTGTTATCACCGGTTCTTCTATGCTTCAATTGGATACCTGTCAAGCAGACTTAGGTCGTCGCGTGCGTCAATATACACTACATGGACTGAGTTTTCGAGAATATCTGCAATTGGAGGGAATTGTGTCATGGCAGTCACTGGAATTAGATGACCTTCTTAAAAACCATTTATCGCTTGCTGCCAAATTGACCAACGAACAACCTATATTGACATATTTTGAAAAATATCTGCAAGACGGCTATTATCCGTTCTATCGCGAACAAGGTGACGGATTCCTACAACGATTAGAAACGAATATTAACAACATTATTCATGTAGATATTCCTTCGGTAGATAAAACAATCACATACGAGTCTGTCTATAAAATGAAGACGTTGCTCCGCATTCTTGCCGAACAAAATCCTTATACACTGAACATCAACGACTTGTCAAAGACGTTAAGTTGTTCACGTGATATTGTGTATAAAATGTTTGATTTAATGCATCGTGCAGCACTCATTCGCCGTTTATATACAAAAGACGGGGGGATGAAAGTGCTTCAAAAACCGGAAAAGATATTGTTTAATAACGTAAATCTAATGTATGCGTTATCGCAACAAGTGGATGCCGGCACCATGCGTGAAACATTCTTTGCCAATATGTTAGCCGCCAATCACCAAATTTGTATGCCACAAAAAGGAGATTTACTGGTCGATGGGAAATACCTATTTGAAGTTGGGGGTAAGAACAAAGATTATAATCAAATAGCCAATGAGGAGAATAGTTTCGTTGTTCGCGATGGAATAGATGTTGGTGCTTTCAACAAAATTCCTCTTTGGATGTTTGGTTTGCTCTATTGATCCTTTTTCTCTACAAAGCTAAACCATTTTCTGTTTCGGGTTGTTCTTGGGTTATTCTTGGGTTATTGTTGGGTTATTCTTGGCTTCGCTACATACTTTGTCTGTAGGGTGTGCGTCCTTTGGTAAGTCCTTGTAAATCCCACGCTTAGGCTATGGTGCTATGTGGGTGCTATGTTAGTGGTATGTTACTTTATTCGGTGAAGATGGCTGTGACGGGTAAATTATCTGTTCGTATGATAACTCTTTTTATATCTCCAACGAATTAGGATTGAGTAGGAAGTCAAACAATCCGATATGCAGGATGCCATTATCATCATAAAATGGTTTCACATCTTCTTTTTGAATAAGCACTCGCTGAAACGAATCATCAATATATTTAAAAGACTTGGTTTCTTGTAAATATTTATCCTCCGAATCCATTGCATAGGCTGATTGAATATAATAGCGTCGGCTCCCTTTATTACTAACAAAATCCACCTCTAATTGCTTACGAACCGATTTACCGTCTTCTTTACAATTATACTCAACCATTCCAACATCAACATTCCAACCCCGTTGACATAACTCATTGTATAAAATATTTTCCATTACAAATCCATAATCTCGTTGGCGAAAATCTAAACGAGCATTGCGCAAACCGGCATCTACAAAGTAGTACTTTGATGGTGTTGCGATATATTTTTTCCCTCTTACATCATAACGTTTGGCTTGAGTAATCAGAAACGCATCTTGTAGATATTGAATGTAAGCACCTACTGTAGGATGGGAAATGGATAAATGCTTTACAGAATTAAAGGTATTGGTTAGTGTTAATGAATTCGTTAAAGAACCGATGGAAGAGGCCAATATATTAACTAGTTCTCCTATTTCTTCATTACCTCGTAAGTTATGACGATTAACAATATCGGAGAAATAGGTTTTTTCAAATAACTGTTTGAGATATTCAGCTTTGCGTTCATCGCTCTCCATAGTTAATAATCCCGGCATACCTCCATAAAGGCAATATTCTTTCCATGCTTGTTCTACGGATTCCGAATACACCGAATAAAACTCAGCAAACGAGAGAGGATATACCCTCAATTCATCGCCTCGTCCACGAAATTCGGTAATAATATCGGAACTTAAAAATCGACTATTGCTACCGGTAACATATACATCTACATTTTCTATATGAAGAAAACCATTCAATACACTTTCAAATTGAGGCACTAATTGTATTTCGTCCAAGAGCACATAATACATATTCGTATCCTTTATCTGCTCTTTCACATAATTATATAGCCGATGAGGATCCAAATAAGGCTCATTAACAAAGTCATCTAACGCTATGCTTATAATATGGTCAGAAGAAATGCCTTCACTTACTAATCGTTGCCGAAATAATTTGAAAAGCAGGTATGATTTCCCACACCTTCTTACTCCGGTGATGATTTTTACTAAGCCATTGTGTCTTCTTTCCCACAATTGGCCGACATATTTACCTCTTAAAACCTCCATAGGACAATTGCATTTACAATTTGTGTACTAATACGCATTTTTTGAAATCGGCTGCAAAGGTACGACAAATTTTTGATATGTGCAAATTTTTTGCGAAAAAAATATTTTTTCTTTGAAATTTATTTTTCAGCAATGTTGTTACAATACGTCAACGTAGTGACCGAGATTGCGATGGCGGGAAACGAAGTGAGCGATAGGCAAAACGGCACTCCGGAAAGCCCGGATAGCCCGGAACGCTGCGCTTGACCGGAGGCAGAGAGGCGGAAAGGCGGATGGGCGGAAAGGCAGAGAGGCAGAAAGGAGGGGTGCCCTACAACCACCCTTTTAGACGGACGCGGTAATCAGGCGGTAATCACGCGGAATTAGAGGCTAAAAGACCTTACTCACATAGGCCTTGGATAGGTCTTAAAAGTTGGGACATTGTTGGGACATTGTTGGGACTTTTTTGGGAGATGGGAGATGTCATTCGCGCGAAAAAGGGACAAGGGACTACAACCACGAGGTCCGGCCTGCTGACGCGACGATATATCGTGGCCGGACAAAGGACGGGCACGAAAACCACTCGCGGACGCTCGCGGCACAGAACAATAATCGTGTTGTCTTAGTATAGCATGAGGTGCTGCAAAGCCCTTGTGACAGGCGTATCACTGCCGCCTGACTGCCACTGCATTTTCGCTCGACTGCCGTTCGACTGCCGTTCGACTGCCGCTCGACTGCCGTTGTAGATGGCTGATTGATAGGCGTGATTAAAACTGAAAAAGGTCGGTGCGGACATTAGGGTCATGTGGGTCGTGTATTTCTAAAACCCCTATCGCGCGCGGGAAGGAGTTTTAGAAAATCATGTCCGCATTGGTCTCATGACCCACATCGGGTGTGAGCATTTTTTTAGGGGTGACTTTTTTAGGAAAGTGTCAACTAACTTAGGAAAGAGGTTTCCAGATGGCGAGGTATTCATCGTGTACCTCGCCGGTTAAACCCGGATAGACGGCATTGAGGATGGTTTGTAGGTCTTCGTTGGAAATGACCCAATGACCGCTTGGGATCGGTTCCGTCGCGCTCCTTCACGTTTGGCGAAAAGGATCTCTTATTCACGTGGATAAAGACCGCCGATGGTCTTACCTACGTTGATAAGGTGGTCAGAGATACGCTCGGAGTTAGAAGCTAATTCTATATATTGCGCTCCCACAATCGCTGAACACTTACCCGCTGCCATACGCTCAATATGACGCGTCTCCATCAAATCGTTGAGATCATCGACCTGATCCTCATAATCGTGCGCCTGCCAATAAGCCTCGCGGTCTTGGTTCATATACGCCTTCATCGTGAGTTGATAGACATTGAAGACCAGTTCGCGCATCTGCTCTATCTCGGCAATGGCTTCGTCAGAGAACCGGTCTTTGGACTCCACTAAGATATCCGCATATTCAGTGATGTTCTCAGCATAGTCACCAATACGCTCCAAGTCACTCACGGAACGGATAGCGTTCGTCAGATAACTATGATCCGCTTCCGACATACGTAGCGCATTAAGGCGGACGATGTATTGCACCAATTCGTGATTGAGGAAATCTAAGTTAGCTTCTACCTGCGTGAACGTCTCTTTTTCTTCTAAGTTCAAAGTCGTTACCATGTGCAAAGCACGATCGTAGTTCTGCATCGCCATTTGTGCCATGTGCTCAATCTCCAACTTCACTTGTCGAACCGCAATAATAGGCGTGCGCAGCATCTTCTCATCCACAAAGTAGAAATGCGGTTTGATGCTCTCTGACTCATTCACCAACGGCTCCGGAATAAGTCGACAAACGAAACGCACAAGTTGATCGGTCAAAGGTAAGATAATCACTACCGTCGTCACATTGAAGATAGTGTGGAACATAGCCATCTGTAACTGTGGTGCATTGGGGAAGAGGTAAGCAAAGATAATACCAAAGTCCAGACTTCCTGCTGTTACAAAGTACATGATGCTCGCAATAATCAGGAACACAATCACACCAAAACAGTTGAAGAAAAGGTGAATCAATGCGGTGCGTTTAGCATTTAGTCCACTCGTCATTCCCGCAATAATAGCCACCACGCAAGAACCGATATTAGAACCTAAGGTGATATAGATACCTTGATTGAGAGAGATAAGTCCCGTCACCGCCATCGTAATCGCCACCGAGGTCATCACCGATGACGACTGTATAATCGCCGTGAACACGGCTCCGATAAGCACTAACAGAATGGGGTTACTGATACGTGCAATAAACTGCTTGACCGAGTCTAATTGAGCAAAATCCTCCATCGAGTTGGACATCATACTTAGTCCGACGAACAGCATACCAAATCCCGCAAGAATACCACCGAAAGTCTTGCCGCTATCGCGTTTGGAGAACAGCGCAAAGAAAGCACCAATACCTGCAAAAGCAGCGAAAATGGCCGTCGTACTCAACCCTCCCCCACTGCTCAATCCGAGGGCTACAATCTGTGCCGTAATCGTGGTACCGATATTGGCACCATAGATAATCGTGGCGGCTTGCGTGAGGGACATAATGCCCACATTCACGAAACCGATGACCATCACCGTAGTCGCACCCGAAGATTGAATAGCGGCAGTGCCAAGGGCTCCAATCCCAACTCCCACTAAACGATTACGTCCGGTTTTGGCAAAAAGCGTTTTCAGTCGTTCTCCACTTGCTGATTCCAAGTTAGAGGACATCATCTGACAAGCAATAAGAAAGATGCCAATACCGGCAATAAGGGCTAAAACAGCAGTAGCAATTGTTATTGAGTCCATTGGTTATAAATGATTTATGATTTACAATAAGCGGTGTGCATCTTAACAAGTGAGTTGTAGAACTCGTTGAAGTCAGAGGTGCGCGTGTTACTATAGGTGATATCATCCTTGGGCTCTAAACTTTGATATTGGAATAAAGAGGGGAAATCGCCATACGCGTAGATAATTTTAGCTAAAATACTATTTTGTGGCGATATAACCTCTAAGGTGCTATATGATGCCACGTTGCGGAAATTAGCAATCTGACTATACAGCAAGCGTTCTTGGTCGAAGATAGGGAATTGATCGGACATTGAGTCCCAAACACCATGCATATAGATAACACTATCCCGCATTGCCACACAAACACGTACTACCACATCACGCAGTGTTACCTCCGGATCATTCGTATCATTGCCATCATCATCGGTGTCCATGAAATAGCACGAGAAGAAAATCTTACCATTACCATTCTGTACATCTTTTTCCGATATATGCGCCTGACGCAATGCCTCCTGAACAAAGTCGCCTTTTTCAATGCAAGACACATTGTTAGGTCCTGCAAAGAGGG
>JAZLHD010000185.1:0-36583 GCA_045616645.1 Paludibacteraceae bacterium | reverse complement strand
ATTAATGCGATGCTCCTCAGAGGGGATAAGAATATCTTTTGTGTTAGTATGAATTCCCACCAGTGAACCCGTCTCAATATAGTGATACCGATGTTCTCGAACCAATTCCTTCACCGCCTCACGAGCTCGAGGATAACGCTGAACTTCATCAAAAATAATCAATGAGTTGCCCGGATATAGTTTCACCCCCGTCTGCAAATAAAGCAAACGAAAAAATGTATCTTGATCCGTTAAGTAATTATCAAAAATATCTTTGATTTCACGCGATATTTTACTAAAATCAAAAAGAATATAAGATTTATACTCTTTTTTAGCGAATTCCTCGACAATATAACTTTTACCGATTCGACGAGCCCCCTCAACAAGCAACGCCTCACGCAAAGCCGAGGTGTTTTTCCATTCTAACAACTGACTGTAAATCTTACGTTTCATAACAACATTCACACCAATTTTTAATTAATATTTATAAAAATATACACCAAATAGCTATTATCAAAACACATAAATCTACACCAAACGGCTCGAATTTGAGTGCAAAGGTACAACTTATTTTTGACATATGCAAATATTTCTGCAAAAATGATGAATTTTTGCTTAATGCTTAGTGTTTAATGCTTATTTCTGTGGAATATGGCCACAAATTATGCCAATCCCAGTTCTTTCATGCGTTGTTCGCGCCAGCGGTTAAATTCCGCAAGCGCGATAGGATCAAACTCTCCCTCCGGCTCCAACGTCTTAGGATTCACCGGTATGGTTAGACCCTCATGTTGCATTTGGTAATCCGCTTCTTCACCTAAAAAACGCACTCTATTTCTCCACTCTTCGGCAGAATAGCCGAACCAAGTTTGAGCCCACAAACACAAAGCTGCCACATGAGCCAAAGGAATGTCTATTCCCTTATCAACTATTATCTCTTTGGCGGCATTATGCTCGTAACTATCATTTTCACAATTATCGGCATCAAGATAAGAATGTCTAAGCCCCTTAAAGAACTTAATTCGAATAGGTTCGTCCGTTTCATCAGTCTCGGGAACAACAGAGCACAAACTATCATAAGCTCGACGATATCGAGATATTTGTTTTTTCGTCTGATCTTTTTTGCGAAAGAAAGGAACAATCGCCTCGAAAGGCGTATTTTGCAGAAGGACTTGAAGAGTCATAAAAAAGAAAGGGTTTAAGGTTTTGAAACTTTAGGGTAATTTTTCTGTATTTTTGAAATACTTTTTCCTAAATCGCAAGTCCCGTCCGCATAACATCTTCGTACAAGGGCGATGGATGACAATCTTCCATTAAAACAGGCTCAATGAGCGTATTGATATTCCACGTTGCTCCCCATAATGACGACGAAATCTTCAACCAATCCGCATTTTTCGGTAATCGAGGAATAACCACCGCCACATCTATGTCGCTATCTTTATGAGCCGTACCTTTACTATACGAACCATACAGATACACTCGCGCATCCCCTACAATATGCTGTATTGCACTCTTGTATTGACGTACTATTTCGACAACTTGTTTTTGATCCATAAATAAAATGTCTTGGTATTATCAATTATGTTTTGACACCGAGTGGGTGACAATTGTTTTAGTAAATTCTCTTTATATTCAGGATACCTCGCTTCAATATTAAGAGGCATCATCTCTTGTATAAACTCCCTTTGCTCTACAGATAATTCCTGCGCTAAATTAGAGCCGGTTATTAGTGTCAATAAATTATGCGTATAAGGAGGGTCAGCCGGCTGCGTAGCGCACCAATATGCTTTTAATCCCTTCTCTAATGTTTGATGACACATAAAAGCAACATATAACCATCTCTTACTTTTTTGTAAGTCAAGTGCCGTAGCAAAATCATAGTCTGCAATGTCTAACCAATATGCCGTCTTGTCCATCATATTTTCTTTATTTTATTATGCGCATTACGCACCCGTATTTATGCGCATTACGCACCCGTACGAGCGGATATACACATACTTGGCTGCAAATATACAACTTTTTTTTGACATACGCAAATATTTTGGGCACAAAATTTGATTTTTATCAAAAAATGGTGCTTTTTCAGAAAAAAAATGTGCATTTTTGCGCCATTGCCCGCCAAATTAGAGGCAAAAAGCCATATAAAGAGGGAGATAAATTAAGCATTTTAGGATTTACAGAAAGGCGTATTTTGAAAAAGGACTTGAAGAGTCATATCTATCAGTTATCTGCAATTACTTTTGTAATTTTTGCAATAAAGTTTTTGGTCGACTCTACATAAGGCATAATCTCTTCTTCCGTTGTCTCAATATAGCAATTATAGTCGCCCTCTTCGCGTAACTGTTGTAATCGCGAAAATAGATGATTATCAGCCACTGACATAATCCCTTTTTGCACAAATTCTTTATTAAACATCACTTGTGCCCCCTTATGAGTTCCAACATGAATGCCGTTATGAATTAGCAAGGCGCATACAGCGTGGAATGCGGCATAATACAACCTATTAGCCGTTAAATCCCACATCTTGTTTTCAATAGACATTGCCGTTTGCGACACCATAGAGTTTGCCTTCTCTAACTCTAAGCCTACAATAACTTTTCTTTCTTCATCGTTAAGACTCATATCAACACAATCTTATCTTGTTCAACATTTTTAACAAATGGAGTAAACGCAAGCTCTTTCCATTGTTTAGTGGTATATATATGCGGACTAATTAATTCCCCAAACGAAAAGCCAAAATCAGAAAATGGAAAACTGTACTTTTCAAAGTCTTTATTAGTACGTTTATCCTTATCTAAAAGCACCAACAAATCCCAATCAGAATCAGCACGAAAATCACCACGGGCACGAGAGCCATACAACCACAAGTGCGCTCCCTTCGGCAAGATAGACTTTCCGAGTTCTGTTATGCGATATGTAAAAGGTTCTACAGCCATTGTACGATTGAGTTTTGCGTTTGCGACGCAAATATACAACTTTTTTTTGACATACGCAAATATTTTGGGCACAAAATTTGATTTTTATCAAAAAATGGTGCTTTTTGAAGACATTTTGGAAGCCCCACCCACGAAAAAGGGGAGATTATTACATCTGGCGATAATTGACAAAACCATCTTTTAGAGAAGGACTCGTTTGAACACCATCATAGATCACTTGAGTAGAAGTCAGAGCATTAGGAAATAATTTTTGCAAATAATGTAATCCCTCAAAATATTCAGGATGGTACGTCTGTCCCGCTTTAATTTCGTATGCAGCAAAGGTACCATCTTCCGATACAGATAACAAATCCACCTCATGTTGTTGAGCATCGCGATAGTAAAACACATTAGGTGTCTGCAAACAATTATAATAACCTTTGATAAAATCGTTTACCACCATATTCTCAAATAAGTTTCCTCTCAACGGATGGGTTGCCACCTGTTCTGGAGTATGAATACCTAATAGCCAACTTGCCAATCCGGTATCGTAAAAATATAACTTTGGAGCCTTAACAAGTCGTTTTTTTATGTTCGCATAGTAGGGACGTAGTGGATAAATAATATAAGACGCCTCTAAGATACTCAACCACGATTGAATCGTGGGTACACTAACACCCACCGCTACCGACAAGGAAGAAGCATTGCATTCGGTTCCAATTCGCCCAGCACACAAACGCATAAAAGTGTTAAACTGCAAGAGGTTCTTAATCTGAATCAGTTGCCTTAGATCGCGCTCTACATAAGTGGTGTAATAGTTACTTAAGATCAAATCTCTTCCTGCCAAATCGTTAATCCACAATGCGGGGTAGCCGCCTCGTAAGATACGCTCATCTGTAGTGAAATTAGGATAACGAGACAATATCTCACTTGTCGAAAGCGGCAATAGCGTTATAACAGCGGTTCGACCTGCCATCGATTGTGTCACTCGCTGCATAAGGGCAAAATTAGCACTACCCGTAACCACAAAACGGCGATTACGCCTTCCGCGCAACCGATCCTCATCCACTAACACTTGCAAATAAGAAAATATCTCGGGATAACGTTGCGCTTCATCAATAATCGCACCTTCAGGATATTTGGTTATAAATGCCTTAGGGTCTTGCTGTATTTCAGATAACGTAGCAGCCTCTTCCATGTTCACATAAGGAAGCGAAGGGAAGAGATTTCTACACATCGTTGTTTTACCGGATTGACGCGGACCAATAATAGTAACCACTGAAAAATAGTCAAATGCACGTTTTATATTCGCGCTTAAATTCCTTGTAATAAACACATTATCCATGATTGTGACAAATTTAAAGTTTGACTTTAATTTTGTAATTCGGTTGCAAAGGTACAACTTTTCCTTGACATACGCAAATATTTTTGCTTTTTTTTGCAAAAACTCGCACAAAAGTTTATAGGCGGAAGGGAGGAAGGGCGGTTTTGTAGTTCTAGGTTTTCCTAGGTTGTTCTAGGTTGTTCTAGGTTTTCCTAGGAACGCTGCGCTTGACTAGAGAGAAACGAGGCGCCGGAGGCGCGGAGTTTCGATATATCGAATAGGTATTACTAGGATGGACTAGGAAGAATGCATAACTTACTGATTTACAGTAATGCCACTTGCGTGAGGGTTTGAGGGGAGATGAGGGTTCAGCAGAGAAACCCTCAACTTCCCTCAACTCCCCTCACCTATGTTTGCCTAAGAGAGACCAGTACGGCGAAAGACTTTCGCCGGAAGGGACAGGGTGTGAATAGTTTAGAGTGTAGAGTGTAGAGTTTAGAGAAGCCGTCTAGTTCTATAGTTGAGAGGATAACAAGTAAGAAACAAAGGAGGGTGTGTCAAAACTCAAAAAGAGCACTTTACGAGACTGATTTATTCGGACTATAGGTTGAGAGAGTTTCCGAATATTCAATTCTCAGAGGCTTAAATTTTGTTTTGACACACCCTCAGAAAAAAGAACGAAAAACCACTCGCGGACGCTCGCGGCACAGGACAAAGGACGGACACGATAAACCACTCGCGCAAGAATGCGCGACACAAAACACTAAAGCACCCGCATGATATGCGGGGGTAAGGGACGAAACAAAAGGCAGAGGGGATGGGTACACTTCGGGCATCCTACAGACAGGGTATGTGGCTAACCAAAGAATAACCCAAGAATAACCCGAGAATAACCCAAGAACAACCCTGAACAGATAGTGGTTTAGCCTACCCCAACCCCTCCCTAAAAGGAAGGGAGAAACAAAGATTGCGAATCTTTGTGAAGAAACACCAAAGAACGCATAGGTTAGAGGACGGAGCGGAGCTCCTACAGGACGGCGCAGAGCGCCTACTGGTTAGAGGCAAGAGAAAAAAGAGATCTATAGGGTTGGTCTAGTTGGTATAGTTGGGATGGGAGTAGAGATGACTATTTCGGGTCGTGGTTGTAGAAATAGTGAGTGCGTACAAAAAGGATTAATAAAGGAAGCCTAACAGCCACAAAGGCAACTTGTGCCCAATAGCAGAATCAATATTATCAGCAAAGATATAAGAATTAGAAAGATTGGCTATTTGTGAATAATCCTTATCTTCGCCCCCGATTTCAAACCTATAAGAGCCGTCCACAAAGAAATCACCTTGATGCTTTCCGAATTCAACCTGATGTTGATACTTTAATTGGTTAGCGGCAAAAGTCTCACGCGCAGTTCCTGTCCTAACAGAAGAAGACGATAATGCATAAAGTAGATTCGGATTTTCTATAAAGATTTTATCCGGTTTTTGCATTTTCTTAACGTTCATCAAATCGCTATACAAAAGAGTTAACAAACCAGCCTGACTCATACGATTAAGGTAGTCAACCAATGTATTTCGCATGAGTCCACTTTGAATAGACATCTTGCTAATATCCAATTGATATGGCTCACTAGTACAAAGGATTGACATCAACGCTTTAATCTTTCGGCAATTAGCCGGATCAACTCTGCCCACTCCAACTAAGTCAACATCTATGATTGTATTCACAACTTGTTCAATAGCCATATAGTAACTATCCTTATAATTAAGATAAAAAGGATAATATCCATACCGTAAGAACTGCCTAAATTCAACAAGTGGATTACATACCGCTTTTACTACCTCACAAATTGAATTTGGTGAAGACAATATCTGTTCCAATGTAAATCTCGGGATATCTATTTGCTTATAGAATCGCAGATATTCACGAAAACTTAAGCCTTGAATGTCATAATTGATACAACGCCTACTAAGATCTGCTTGCCCGGCATATAAATTAAGCAGCGAACTTGAGCTTATACAAAGTTGAATCTGAGGATATAAATCGTAAATCTCTTTTAATTCTGTACTCCAATTATCATACTTATGAACCTCATCGAGGAATAAATGCCTTCCTCCATTCATATAGAATTTCTTGGCTGTATCTAACAATGTATGATTGGCAAAATAGACGCTATCCAAACTACAATATAGAACAGTAGGATCGTCTGAGGCAAAGCGCGATTTGATATACTGTCTCATTAATGTTGATTTTCCTACTCCTTTTGGGCCTCTAATACTCAACATCGGAGCCTTCCAATCAATATCATGAATACTATCGCGCACAATTTCCATAGGAACTGTCTGCAAAAACTGACGATGTTTCTCTAAAAGTTGCTCCATATCTATCTAAATATTAGTTTATTATACAGAATGCTTTATTAAAAAAGCAATTATTACTCATTTTTGCTTTATTGAAAAAGCATGCAAAATTACAACTTTTTCCCGATATATGCAAATTTTTAAGGTAAAAAACATATTTATTCCCAAAATATTGCCATATTATGGGATTTCGAGAACTATTTCGGGTCGTGGTTGTCCTGTGACTCACTGTCTCCTTATCCAATACCATAAAAACAAGTCATATATATAATATGTTCCTTGCTCATAGGTAACAAAATCTTTTTCTAATAGACCTCGAATGGCGGACTGCACCGTACTGGCGGAAGACAATCCATATTTGTTTACAAAAGAACCAGCGGTTATTTGTTTAGTAGGTCCATTCTGCGCTAATGCGAGCAACACCATCTTCTGTTTTTCCGGCAGTCGAAATAGCGTTTCCTCATAACTGTACCCTTGTGTATTCAGCACATAATTTAAGGCATCGTTTACCATATCAACCGTACATGTTTCGCCTTTTTCCGTCAATGCAAACAAGGTGTTATTCACCCATCGGAGAAAAAGAGATACCCGCTTGTAAAGAACGCATACAATCCCAAAAGCGTTGCAACACGGTTAATCCATGAGGCTTAAGGTGGGTAAGAATATTACGGCTTAGTTTTAATACAAATTCACTTAAAGACTGTGTGTCGTATATATCTATAAAGAATGTATAATATGTATCTTGCAATTGTGGTTGCGCAAAGTAGTGCTGAATAAGCCCACTTTTACCCATACGCCGAGAGGCAATCAATGCCACATTGTTACCATTTTCTATTTCTAAACGGAGTTGCGATAACTCTTGTCGCCGGTCGCAGAAATATTTTTCTCCCTCGTACCCGCTGATTATAAATGGATTAGACACATTTTTCATAAAATTATTACTTTATAATTATTACTTTATAATAAATTTTCCGCAAAATTACAACTTTTTTCTGGAATGTGCAAATTTTTCAGCAAAAAAATCTCATTCCGGGTCGTGGTTGTAGAAATAGTGAGTACAGAGAATGTGATTATTTTTGGCTATAACAACAAAAAAAAACGCTCATATAGCCAAAAATAATTGATTAAGAGTTACTATTTGTTGTACTATTTGAATAGAATGTTCGTTTTGTTTTAATCCCGAGGATGTTATCATACAGAGAAGGGTATTTCTATTCGGATAATACTGACGCGCTATTGCGATACGATTCTGTAATTTAGTTGCTTCAGATTTAGTAATCACATAATTAACATTATCCGTCCACTTCATTTCGCAAATAGATATTGCACGATCCGCTCTTTCAATAAGCATATCTATTTGCGCTTCTTTCGTATATAAAGCGAATGTTTTGGTAGCAATACCCGAAATACCTAAAGCATGCCTAATTTGCGAGACATGAGCAAAACATAAGCGTTCAAAACTTAAACCAATCCAAGTACTATAGGCGTGACTACCTTGTAAATGCATCCACATTTGTTCATCCAGGAATCGTTGCTTATGGATAAAGGTAAGATAAAAAATAGTATAAAAATCTACTAACTGATACAGATATTTGTCTCCACCGATAGGTTTATATTTGCGAATAAATCCACACTGTTCAAGTTCATCCAACTTACGTGTTAATCCTCCGCCGTTACTAATATTGATTTTGGCGGTTAAGTCATCTCGAGTAAGTCCACAACGTTTATCAAAGAGACATTCTACAATACGAAGGAAGTCGTCACTATGTTTAAACAACGAAGAATAAAGATTATCGTACTCATCCTTAAGAAGAGCATTCTCGTTAAAGAACAGACGATCGATATTTTGGGATAGACTCAAGGATCGATCCAATTGCTGTAGATAATATGGGATGCCCCCTAAAATCATATAACATTCAGCTATCGTTTGGTAGTTCCAGCGAATCCCTTTGTTTTCCAAATAAGATTTGCACTCCCCCAAAGAAAAAGGTGAGATGTGCAATTTACAAGTTAATCGGTTGTGTAGTCCTCCGGTATTTCGAATAATATTCTTTACCATCCAAGAAGCCGCACTACCACATACGATAAGTAATATATCATTACGGACGCTTGCCCATTCGTTCCAAAACAAATCAATGGCTTGAACAAAATCCGATTTTTGTGTATCCAACCAAGGAACCTCGTCTAAGAAAATCACTTTACGTTTCTCAGTAGATTGGTCTATAAGTTGACGCAATAATCTAAAAGCATCCCTCCAAGTAGAAGGAATCGATTCTGTTTTTAATCCTTGTTCTATTAACGACTCATAAAAATGCTGTAATTGATTTTGCCTACTTCCACGAGCAATACCTGTGGAATAAAAAGTAAATTTATTATGGAAAAACTCTTTTATCAAAAAGGTTTTCCCCACTCGACGACGACCATAAACTGCGACAAACTCCGGTTGTCCGGATTCATATAGCCTACGCAGTTCTTTTTGCTCTTGTTCTCTACCTATAATTTGCATAATTAGATTATTTTTGGCTGCAAAGCTACAAAAAATATTTGATATAGCCAAAAATAATTGATATTTTTCAGCAAAAAAACATATTTTATTCCCAAAATATTGCCATATTATAGGATTTCGAGAACTACTTCGGGTCGGTGGAATAGAAATAATCCGAGATAGTGGTAACACCATTGTTGGTATCTATCGTTTGACGAATCTTACCCGTAGTGGGATCATAAGTCTTCTTAGACAATTTGCGCGAAACCCAAGCTTCATCTATCCAATTGAACTCCTCTGTATAAATCTGCTGACCCTTACTATCGTACTGATAGACATACTTTTCCGAATTATACCACCCCTGTGAAGGATCATAACAACCTAAAGACTCATCATAACGCTCCACAATATAAAGCGTGTCCTTTCCATTCTTCAAGTAGTGATTATAACGGAACATACCCGTCCAACACCAATCTGTATAATCCCATTTATAGTTAATACTCTGCGTTTCTTCAGCGGTATTCTTTACCGTTTCAGACTTTGTCAATCCCTCCCAATCACGCGGATAGTCAGGATTTGTATTCCACTTATAAGAAGCAGATATCACTTGTTGACAGTTCTCGTTATAAACCGTTTCCGACTTGGTAGAACCTACCCATGCACTATTCTGCCAATAAGAATAGGCATCTAACGTTTTCTTATCGCCACAACCTGCGGCATAATCATACTCGTGCTTCCAGTCATTGGTCCACTGATTGTTAAACCATACGAAATGCTGCGACAACGTCACACGCTTATCCGCATTATACTCATAAACATATCGCGATGAACCCATCTTCAGCCCGGGAATCGAATCATAATACGCCTCTTCAATCTTATTTCCTCGCTCATCGTAATTGAGCACCGTCCACGTTTTTTGAGTGATATACCACGCTGTGCCTGTCCATGTTTCGTTGTAAGTAGCCACATTCACCCCATCCTTATATTCTTTACGCACACGCGTATAGTTCACCCAATTGGGATCACTGAACTGCTGCGTAAGCACCTCCGTCAGTTTACCGCCCTCATAAGTATAAAGAGTCTGATAACCCACCCAAACACCATTCTCTAACTTCAACGAAGAAGTCTGCGTGAGCGTTGAACCCGAATAGGTATTATCTTCTTTCTCACTCTCTATCCACTCACGCTTCGTGTCATCCCACGTGAAACGCGTGACCGACGTTACCTTGCCACTCGTATAAACCCTCTGTACACAAGAATCGCCCTTGTAATAGTCCGTACTCCACTTATAGTTCTCTTCCCGCGTCTTATTGGCAGAAGTACCATCGTAGGTGCATTTATAAAGGGAACTCTTAATCCAATCTTGAGCAGACTTACTCCACGAAGATGTTTCCTTCATCGTCACGCGATTTTGGGCATTAAACTCCTGCACAGTCTTCGAGCCATTCGTGCAAACGCCATCGCTCCACTTGGAATAGTTTTCGGTCACGAGTTGATTACCTTTGGAATCAAAGTCCCACAACTGACGCTTAGAGACTTGCCAATCATCATTCGCCCAAGAATAGGTCTCATCCAAAGTCTTGAGTTGCTTAGGGTTATAAATATACTCTTGCACCGTGCGCGACGAGCCCACCCACTTGCCTGTAGCCGTATTATAAGACGAGTAATAATCCGTTCCCACTGCCGTCCCTTTACTATCAAAATGATATTCGTACAACGTAGAATAGGTCATTTTTCCACTCACCAATTTAGACGAGCGAACCATCGTCTGCTTGCCACCCGTATAACCATATTCGGTTACAGCAGAAGGGTTCCACTTTAATTGAGAAGCATTCCATGAATACTGAATCTGCGCCGTCTGCTGACCGGACGCGTTCCATACTTTCTCTGTACGACTGGCACCATTCGCCGTCCAATCGTTCGCTGTAGCATCCCATTTGAGCGTGAGCGTCATTACCTCATTATTACCGGCATCGTCATAGACCTTATAACTATTCGATGTACCTTTCTTTACGCCATTAGTCCACTGATAAATAACGGTGTTAATCTCTTTGTTGTTAGCATCATAGAAATGTTGCTCCAACTTGACATAATTGCCATTGCCATCCTTGGTAACGATACTATCCAAAAGGGGCGTCTGAGCATTTAAGGAAGACAGGTAGCCCCACCCCAACCCTCCCCCGAAAGGAGGGAGCAAAAAGATTGCGAAGAGACTAAATAATATGAGTAGTGGTTTTTTCATTGTCATAGTGGTAATAAACCTAAACGATAGGCACGATGAGGAGTGGCAAAAGCATAATAAAGACGAATACCCGCATCCAAGTAATGAATATTCGGAGTTAACGCATTCGTATAAGGCGTCATCGTCATACGGCCATCCGACCACTGACCTATGCCATCCGCCGGATGCGTGTTCATTCGGAAGATATCATAACGCACAAACGCTTGTAAACCCAGTCGATGACGCGATCCAAACTTCCATTCATACCCTAACTGCGCCGACGCATAGAGATGGAAATGAATATCCTTCGTCCGCTCCATAGGCATCGGCAAGATGGACGTATTCACCGCCAGTTTAGCCATGGGGATAAACGTCTTGCACGTTGGGTCAGACAACGAAAGCGTCTGTTTCTGCAATAACTCACACACCCCCACAAGGCCAATGTTAAAGGTGACATTATCCATCGTGGTTGCCATCATCAACGGCACCTCTACTTGTAACCTCGAAATAGTCTCTCTGCCCGCTATATTCAGCGTATCTACTACTGCATATCCATTCGGCGTCACCGAAGGACGCACAATCACACTATCCCCCATCACAAAAGGCGACGAGTGATACGTAACCCCCACCCCAATCAAAGGACCTATATAAAAACGCTCTTTCGGTTTGATGTCCGGATGATTCTTATCTCTCTTCTGCACCAAGAACTGCCCCCTATAAGCCACATCAAACCCTAAACTCGGTCCCGGCTGCGCAGTAAGCGGTGCCGCAAACGCGTTATACGCCACACCCCCACGCACACCGACCTCAAAGAGGTCAACACCCCTCCTCGGCAAGAAAATCGATGTTTGCTTGCGAAGCTGCGCACTCACTTCTGTGAAAAGTGAGAGCGAAAGCGAGAGTAATATGAACGTGAAACGCTTCATTGATTAGTGATTGGTGATTTGTGATTGGTGATTAGTTTTTGACCGTCTATAGTGTAGAGGGTTTCGTTACGCTTAATATAAATAACTCCATCTTTTTCGTATTTCGTACACCGTGCATCGGGCACCGTGCGTTGTACAGTCTCTAAGTCTGAACGAATGAGCGGGAAGCCACGCATAATCGTAGTACACATATATTCCTCCTTCGCCTTCTGCTCAAGGACATTTACTTCCGCATAATAATTCTTCCAATCATCGCTCGGGTCAAGAACCAACGAGAACCCACTCATTACCATCTGGTCACACGTTCCATCACGGGTATCATGCTCCCCTATCGGGTCTATCGGTTCAATAATCCGATACCACTTCACATTATCATCCGACGCCTCCGCCGTCAACCAACCTTGCGATACCAAATCATTACGATTGACGACTAACAACCAATCATATACACGATCTATCGGTGCCTGCGGCTCTCGACACAAAGGCTCAAACATAGCCGTCAACTCAATCGGTCCGTCTACATCCACTACCCTCACACGTGCAGTGTCTCCATCCGACCACGCCACAAAGCGATAGCCGGGCAACGGAGTAGCCTCAATGCGAACTTGTTCGCCACAATCGAACGAGTCCTGCACCACCGGTTCTGCCGCCCTCACTTTAGTGAAAAGTGAAAGTGAAAGTGAAAGTAATATGAACGCAAAGCGTTTCATTGATTAGTGATTGGTGATTGGTGATTTGTTATTCGTTTTTCGAGAGGATGACAACAGTACCCATCGAGGAATCGTTGGTGAAGAGTTTGAGTGTCAGTTGTTTCTTCTTGAAGACGGCTTGTAACTTCAAATCTTCCTCCGGGAAGACGGTAATCGTAACATCGGTAGAATAAACATTCTCCGTTCCCGTGTAATACCAGCCGACAAACTCGTAGCAGTTGTCGGTGACATTAGCCGTAACCTTAACCGATTCGCCCCATTCAACCCTAGGAGCATACGCAGTACCTTCCGCATATTCGTTACCAAGCGAATCGACAACGACACCGCCGGTGGTGGTTGTGAACTCAGGCGTTAAGGCATCGTGGGCAAACGTAGCCGTCAACGAAGTGTCTTTGGACAAGTCGATTTGACGTTCTGCATCCGTTACACCGTCACTCCACGAGACGAAGTGATAGCCGGGATTAGCTTCCGCCTTAATAGTTACTAACTCTCCGCAATCGAAAGTAGCGGTTGTGTCTTGAGGTTGAGACTCTTGTGCGTTAAGCACCAAATTGGTTGCGCAAAGCGCGATTAAAAAGAATTTTTTCATTGTGGTTTGAAAATAATTACTTTTCCCATCGAAGCATCGTCCACATGCAAGTGAATCGTGTGCTGACAAACGGGTTGAACCAAGCGAACCGAACAACCGATATACCGATTGCCCGCCACTTGGGTTTTTTGGTTAATATTAATGTAAATTGATTGTTTCGAATCTTTAGCAGAGGCGGTCCAATAATAACCCACCTCGCCATCTTGCACGATGTCCGTGCCATCGCGATAACCCTGATACGGCAAGAACGCCGCACCCCTACCCTGCGCCACAGCCCAGTTTGCAACCGCCTGCTCAATCGTAAGCGAACAAGTATCGGGCAAGAGGATAAGACCTTTCTTTTCGGCTATCGTTCCTTCCCCTGCAAGCTTATCCGCATTCGGACGCGTATGGAGGAGGTACTCCCACTCTTCCGCGGTCAAGGTACGCCAAGCCTCCTCGTCGGATTGCACCGGTTGAAGCGTTCCCCAATCAAGGAATTCACCCGCGTATGCACCATTGGCACGCACGAAAGCAATACCATAAAAATCCGTAACGTGATAACGCGACTTACCACTCCACCCGAAAAGATGGAAGTCAGAAGTGTTCGGCAAAACCGCATCAACAGAGAGATTTTCAGATGCAAAACGAACCTGCTCACCATCGCTGTTAATGGTAAAAGCATCACCGGCGGCATAAAGATTTACGCACGCCAAAAGCAACACTATATATATGCACAGTCGTTTCACCGGATGGGTTTATTGCACAAAAATCGTGCAAAGATACGACTTTTTTATGATATATGCAAATAAATTTTGCTAATTGTTGTTATTTATAACAAAATCAGCACGAAGAAGACGTTCTTTTTCATCCATCTGCGCTGCCATACGGTCACGCACTTGTTTTTCCGTACAATGGTCACGCACCATCGTACGCGCTATTCGCACCTCTTCAGATGCCGTGACTACCATCACACGATCACAGAGTCGGTCAAGACCCGACTCAAAAAGAAGAGCGGATTCGATGATAAGACCGGCTACGCCTGAAGGATCGCCCTTCGGGCTGAAAGACCGCTGCGCTGAAAGATCACCTGCGGCTGTAAGATGTTCAAGATCCCTGCGGACGGCAGGGTGGACGAGCGCATTGAGCTGATGAAGAAGGTCCGGATTAGCGAACACACGAGAAGCCACAATATCCGTTCGGTAATTATCCCCCTCATAAACCTCTGCACCCAATAAAGCCACAATCTGTGCCCTTAGTTCGGAATCCTCTACAATGAGGCGTTTCGCCTCCTTATCCGTATCATAAACCCTATACCCCGCCGCTGCCATCTGAGCTGCGATATAGGATTTACCACTGCCGATACCGCCTGTAATACCTATGATCATATTAGTGGAAAGTGGAAAGTGAAAGTGAAAGTTATTCGTGGTGATAGGGTTCATGATGTAATATGGTCATGGCTCGATAGAGCTGTTCCACAAAAAGGAGTCGAATCATCTGATGCGAGAAGGTCATCTTTGAGATGGACACCTGCGCGTCCGCCCGCTGATACACCGCCTGCGAGAACCCGTAAGGTCCACCTATGACGAAAGTCACATCGCGCCCACCCGCCATCAAACGCTGCGTATATGCCGCAAAATCAAGACTGCGATACTCTTTGCCATGTTCGTCCAAGAGCACCATACACGTGGATGGGGTTATCAACCTTAATATCCCTTCCCCCTCTTGCTGTTTGATTTGCTCCTGGGTCAGCGACTTGGCATTCTTCAAGTCCGGCACCACCCGTATCCGGAAAGGCAGATAATGGGTCAGACGCTTGGTGTAATCGCCTATCAGACTATCCAAATGAGCGTCCGTTGTTTTACCAACGACTAAAAGGGTGAGTTTCATTTCTTCAGTTCAAAAGGATAAGAACCTATCAGATTACCATCAACAAAGAAATCCGCATTGTAATATCCCGGGATAGGACGCGTCCAGAAGTTGAAATATACCGTACCACTAAAAGCCTGACGCTCGTACTCAAACTCCTGCATCACCGAATAACCAATCTGCTGATTTTCAAAGTCAAAAACCATGGTGGTATCAGGTTGCAACAAGTCCCCATTCGGATCCACAAGACGCAAATAAAGTTGTTTCATCCCCACCTCGCACGTCACGTTCTTACCTATCGAATAATCGACTTGAAGTTTCGTTATCTGCGAGATTAGACGCGTTTTGTGATCCCATTTATTGAGCGTTGTCACCATACACGAAGTCAATTCCAACATCGCAGCACGGGTCACCACTTGTTGAAGTTCGGTATTGGTTTGCTTGATCTGCTCGTTCTCCTTAGTGATTTCTTTGTTCTGTTTCTTATAAGCCACATTCTCCTCCGTCAGACGCACATTAGTAGAATGCAGAGAATCAATCTGATGCACATATTCCACCATCACCGCGCGGACAGATGCTAACTCTTTCTTCAACTCCGCAATGCGGCGAGCACTGGTTGCTTTGGTGATACGCAGTTCTTCCAACAGGTCTTGCACTCGTTGCTGTTCGCGAGAGAGTTGCTCTTGAAGGGAATCGTTTTGGATATCCATCGTGCGATACCCATCAAACTGAAGGGCTAACTCCGAATATTCCTCCTCAATCTGCTCCTTCTCGTATTCCATCTGTTCGACCATCTCCGTCATCTGCTGGTGCTGGTTGAAGTAGAAATAGCCTAACACCCCCGTAGCCAAAGCCAGAAGGATGATTACGACGATAAGACCGGGCTTCGCTCTGAAAGACCGCTTCGCTGAAAGATCGCCTGCGGCTGAAGGATTATTTTCTTGACTCATAAGATTGGTAGTAATTTTTCTAATTGGGTGGAATGAGACCCTTTGATTAAAATCGTTTTATTCACAAGCGGATGCGTCTCTAAATATGTCATAAACGCCTCCACATCATCAAAAACAGGATACGGAGCCGTTGTGTCCCTGTACTCTTGTCCAATCAAATAAACCTCTTCCGCCTTGCGCTCCAGAAGCATATTAACAATATTCTGGTGCTCCAGATGACTATATTCACCTAACTCACGCATAGCTCCTAAGATATAAGTGGAGAGTGGAGAGTGAAGAGTGGAGAGTGTCTGATTGAAAGACTCGATGGCGGCTTGCATTGAGGTGGGATTGGCGTTATAAGCATCCACCACCAAAATGTTATGCTCGGTCTTGAGCAACTGCGAACGGTGGTTATTAGGTTCATACGCCCTAATAGCCTCCAGAGCTTGTGGCTCCCCTACCCCAAAATACGCGCCCACCGCCATGGCAGCAGCCACGTTCTCCGCATTGTAGTCTCCCACTAAATGCGTACCCGATGGCATTGCCTGACGGTGATAGCCTATCTGCCTTTCTGCCCTTCCGCCTAACATATTTACAAGATACTCATTATCCTCATTAATGAAGATCGTACCTTGGTGGGCGATAAGGTAATCGTATAATTCGCGTTTGGTGCGTTGCACCCCCTCAAACGAACCCAAACCCTCTAAATGTGCCCTACCTACATTCGTTATCAAACCGTAGTTCGGTTCCGCGATATCGACCAATTCCGTGATATCCCCCGGATGAGAAGCGCCCATCTCCACAATAGCAAGCTCGTGTGCGCGCGTGATAGATAATAAGGTGAGGGGAACACCCAACGCATTATTGAGGTTGCCCTGCGTATAATAGAGGTTATACTTGGTTTTGAGCACCGCAGCTGTCAGTTCTTTGGTGGTGGTCTTACCATTGGTACCGGTGATACCGATGATAGGCAGACCTAATTCGCGTCGCCATGCACGGGCGAGGTCTTGCAAGTCTTGCAAAGCGTGCTCGCCCTTGATGACAAACGCTGCTCCATCGTGGATGGCTTGTTCTACAAACTGATTGCCATCGAAATGTTCGCCTTTAAGTGCCACAAAAATACAGCCCGGAGTAACCTTACGGCTATCGGTGGTGACCGTTAGCGATTGTTTATTTCTTATTAGGAAGCTCCAATCCATACAAATTACTCATGTTTATAGTTTTGATAATTCCCTAAGATCTGCTCTACATGAATCACGTCTGGGCATGAATCCCACGTAAAACCATTTCCGTAGGGATACCAATCAGCACGCTCCGTAAGTGGAACCTCTTGAATTGACGGAAAAGCAGATAAAGGCATAATAATTTCTCGCCCATCATTAAAATCCACCTTTAGATGTTGCAAATCAGGAAATCCAACTTGTTTAATTGTTGGAACGACGTTCCAATATCCTTCTACATCATTCATTTTATTTCTTAATTATAGTTAGTTTTTGAGCCTTTTTAAAAAGATTCCACTGTTTAAGCAAATCTTCTCTATTATTTTGTGCAATACGTACAGCTTGATTGGCCTCTTGCTTTGTAAAGTCTCCTTGGCTTGCCAATTCTACCATTGGTTCCAACCAAATCTTACATAGATTGGAGGTTCCTCGCTTACCAACATGGATATGAGCTCTATTTTCATAGATATCCGTATCATAGAAAGAGAATATCCACATCGTGCTTTCAATGAATATTTGAAGTATCTTAGGCATAATTGTACTAATCAATAATATTGGGTTCTTCCAATCCTATATGTTTACGACGATCTACTACTTTAAGTACAAAACCTAAAACAAGAGCCGCAATACCCAAGCCAGCAAGCATAATGAGAGGCCAAGTATAATCTAGTTCCACAGGATTATCTACCCCCACATTTGTTTTAACCAGCACTTTTCCAATAAGCAGTGGGAACAACCACAAACCAATATTTTGTATCCAGAAAATAAGTGCATACGCTGAGCCTATAATCTTTTCATCAACCAATTTAGGCACACTCGGCCATAAAGCTGCAGGAACTAAAGAGAATGAAGCACCTAAGACCAATATGGTTACATAAGCCACAACAATACTACTTATCGGATTTTCCTTACAAAGAGGAAGAATGAAAGCAAATGTCAAATGGCAAATGACTAATAATACTGCCCCTAAGATAAGCATGGTAGCCGCTTTTCCTTTATGATCTACATAATTACCGAGAATGGGAGTTATTGCGACGGCTAACAAGGGAAAGACTGCAAAGACAGTCTCTGCTGAACCTCTTTTATATCCAAAGAAGCAATATGCAACTAAAGCAATGATAGCCACAAGCATTAAAAATACTTTACAATTTTTATTTTGCACAAAATTACTTGCAAAAGCTCCGGCAGCAACAATAAGCATTACACCATATTGTATAAGGGTTACATAATCAGAAGACCAAAAACCTTCCGCTGGAGTAAGTGTCAGATTACATTGCAACATATTAACAGCGTATTTTTGGAAGGGGAAAATAGCACTATAATATAATACACATAATAATGCCACTATCCAAAAACCACCACTCGCTAAGATCTTTCCTATGTCTGAGATTCTAAATGGATCATCTTTCTCTTCCGCTTCGCCCGTTTGCGCATCTAATTTCTTATCCATAAAGAAATAGACAATAAACATTATCAAGGCTATACATAGTAAGAGAAGTCCAAAAGCAACGGAACGTGACACATCAACTATCCCTCCCAATTTGGCAAAGAAGGGAGAGAAGATCATACATGTTGCAACACCTAAACGTGCTAAAGCCATTTCTGACCCCATCGCGAGGGCAGTTTCTCTACCTTTAAACCATTTAACTATTCCTCGCGAAATAGTAATACCTGCCATTTCTGCACCGCAGCCAAAAATCATAAATCCGACAGCAGCACATTTAGCAGAGGCGGGCATTCCATTGTAAAATGGTGACACACCCAATTCGTCAAATATGGGTATATAATTTAGATGATTGGTAAACCACACTTCAACATTACTACCTATAAAAGTTTCCGAAATTGCATAATATTTGATTATACCTCCCATTAGCATCACAACCCCAGACAAGAGTGCCGTAAATCGAACACCCATCTTGTCTAATATAATGCCTGCAAAAATGAGGAAAAAAACAAATACATTAAGGAACGTTTCTGCTCCTTCCATCGTCCCGAAAGCTGCAGAATCCCACCCCCGAGAAGACTGCATTAAGTCCTTTATTGGGGAAAGAATATCCATAAAAATATAGGCGCAGAAATTTGCCAACGCCAATAGTAGCAGCGCTGTCCAACGAATAGCAGCGTTATCTCTTAGCGTTTGTTTTATTTGTTCTACCATAATATCATTTACTATTAGACCATTTATTATTCTTTTTCTTTAACCACTCCGCTTTTTTCTTTTCGTATTCCTCGTAGTGGCGTTCTAAATAACCGTCTTCCATTTCCACTTTCCACTTTCCACTATTTATTATTTAATCTTGAGTTCTTTCTTAACAGACGGCATTACGTCTTCAGCAGTAGGAGCGATATACACCATTGCTGCCGAATCAAAGATATAAGTGTATCCTTCTCTATCCCCCACCGCCTTGATGGCTTTAATCATTTTCTCTTGTATAGGAGCCAATAGTTCTTGCTGTTTCTTGGCGATATCTTCTTCTGCTGTTCGCAAGAAGTCTTTAATACGACTGTCCATCTCTTGCAGTTCTTGCTCACGGATTTGACGAACAGCATCCGGCATAGTAGGAACCTGCGCTTGATAGTCCTTTAACTTTTTTTGTAACTCCTCTTGCATCATCATCAGTTGGTTTTCGCACTGCGATTGGATGGTGTCCATCTGAAGTTTCACTTTGGCTATTTCGGGCATCTGAGCAAAAAGTTCGTTCGTGTTCACATAACCCAGTTTTTGTGCGCTGACCAGCATCGGCATAGCCAGAGCTAAGATAATAATAATTTTTTTCATAATGATGTTAATTTTATTTTGTTTGTTTTTATTATTTGTTTTCTTCTTCCTTGTTGCCTCGTCGGGGCGTCTTGCCGCCCCTTGCCGGCAGGCGCTCCCTCACTGCTTCCGTTGGCAATTTTTAGTTATGATTCTCGAACGGATTTTTGAATGATTTCTAGCCCATCGGGCTATTAAACAAATTTGCAAACTCCAACTCTGTCATAGAAATCTTTACTTAAAATCTTTTCGAAATCATTTTGACGATATCTTTTTCATAATTTCGCCTTTCAGGCTCAGAAATCTAACTTAAAATCTTTTCTATAATCTTTTCTATAATCCTATCGTATAAGCCGAGGGAGCGCCCCGCGGCAAGGGGCAAAGGGCCCCGACGAGCGGAATGAATTCTTATTTTGCTCCTAATTTCTGCAACACTTGGTCGGAGATATCCAGTTTGGACGATATATATAACAACGCCTCATCGGAGGAACGATCTTTAACGATGTTGATCTTTTGCTCGTTGGCTATATCTTGTATAGCCGCAAAAACATCATCTTGAATGGGCTTAATAAGCGCTTCGCGTTTCTTACTCAACTCACCATCCACACCAAAATACTTATGCTTCAGTTCCAATGCCTCGTTCTCCTTATCCAAAATCTCCTGCTCGCGTTTTTGACGCATTGCATCGGAAAGAAAAATCTGCTCCGTCTGATAATTAGCCTCCAGCACCTTAGCCTCTTGCTCCAAAGCTTCTACCTCTTTTTGCCAACGACGAGAGATAAGTGTTAACTGCTCATTCGCCGACTCATATTGAGGCAGGTTCTTGAGGATATATGCCATATCCACATAAACAACCGATGTACTCTCCTTTGCAAAGACTGTGCCACAAGAGAGAAAAGTGAAAGTGAAAGCGAAAATGAAAGTGAAAAGTGAATGTTTTTTCATATACATCATACATTTATACATTATACATTGTAATTTATTACAGTTCTTGTCCCAACACGAAGTGGAACTGACTCTTGCCATATTGGTCGGAACCATTGATCTTGTCGAATCCCCAACCCCAGTCCACACCGAGCAAACCAAACATCGGCAGGAAAATACGAACACCTAAACCGGCTGAACGCTTGAGGTTGAAGGGGTTATAGTCTTTTATATCACTAAAGCAATTACCTGCCTCCAAGAACCCATGTACCCAAATAGTGGCATTCTGCTCCAAGGTGATAGGATAACGCAACTCCAAAGTAAACTTATTGTATAAGTAACCCATATTTCGTCCCGTCTGCGGGTCGTATGGAGTCAACGATCCTGACGAATAACCACGCATCGCCACATATTCCGTAGAATAAGACGAATAACTCGACATGCCATCACCACCCATATAGAACGTTTCAAATGGCGACTTGGCATCTTGGTTATAATGACCTAAATAGCCAAACTCCGCACGCGTCATAAGCACTAACTTCGAGTCACGCGTGAGAGGCGTGAAGACCTTACCCGAGAACTTCCATTTATGGTACTCAATCAAATGATACTTATCGGAAGTCTCCATAGACGCATAATCCTTCTTATTAAATAAGGAATAAGGAGGCGTGATCTTCAATCCTAAGATAAACTGCGAACCGCGACGCGTATAGATGGGGTTATCAATGGACGAACGACTTAACTGCAGATTCAAAGAGAAGTTATGACTGGTACCATCGGAAATAAGCAGATACGGCCAGTCCTTCATCATATACATTTGGTAACTGAGTTCTCCATAGAACTGGAAATAATCATCCGGCCAACGCAGACGTTTACCATAACCGATACTCACACCAAACGTGCGCAAGTACTTATCCGGGTCTGCCTCGGACTCCTGCAACTGCTGATAATAATCCTGATTGCCCGAATAGTAATAGTAGCTTGAGTACGTGTTATACAAGTTTTGATAGGCTTGATAATAACGATTCGAGTAACCCGTTTGCGAAGCAAAGAAGATATTTGTGGACAACGCATTCGGTCGCTTACCACCTAACCATGGCTCCAAGAACGACACACTCACCGAGGTATAGTAAATACCATTCGTACGGGCATTGATGGAGAACGTCTGTCCCTCACCTTGCGGCACAATACGATAGGCTTTCTTGTTAAACAAGTTCTGCATAGCAAAGTTCGTAAACTTCAGTCCCAACGAACCCGTCAATCCCGTAGCGCCCCAACCTAAAGAGAACTCAATCTGGTCGGAGGACTTCGTTTCCAACTGATAAGTGATATCCACCGTCCCGTCCTCGGGGTTAGGTTGGATATCGGGCACTAACTTCTCTTGGTCAAAGTGCCCCATCTGCGCCAACTCACGAAGGGAACGCATAATGTCCGACTGTGAATATAACTGACCGGGTTTGGTGTATAATTCACGCCGCACCACATGCTCATAAACACGAGTGTTACCCACAATATTCACTTGATTGATGGTCGCCGGTTTACCCTCGTACATGCGCATTTCAAAATCAATGGAGTCATCCTCAATCTTAACCTCCACAGGATCAATATTAAAGAACAAATACCCTTGATCGGTGTATAACTTAGCAATGGCATCATCATCTTCGGTGAGACGTTTGTTGAGCAGTTTGAGGTTGTAGATATCTCCCTTTTTTATGCCCAACGAGGCATTCAAAATCTCATAAGGATAAACGGTATTGCCTACCCATCGGATGTTTCGGATATAATATTTCTTACCCTCAAACACTCGTAAATACACATCCACACGAGTGGAGTCATCGGGGTTGGGAACAACACTATCCGCCTCAATATACGCATCACGATAACCCACCTCATTATATTTCTCTATGACCGCTTTTTTATCTTTCTCGTACTCCTCCACAACAAATTTCTTGGTTCGGAAAAGGTTGACGATGTTATCATCATTGGTTTTCTTCATCGCCTTGTTAATCTGTACATCCGTCAATGCCTCATTACCCGTGATATACAGTTTGCCAACTTTGGTCTTCTGTTTCTTGTTCACACCCACCCGTACACGAACATATCCGGGGTGGTCCGGGTCCGGGTTTTGACTGACAAACACTTCTACGTTATGGAATCCTTTTTCTTCGAAATACTTACCAATCACGGTTTTAGTGCGGTCCACGAGGTTAGGTGTATATTGTCCACCTTTTTGCAAACCAATCTTCACTTCAAGGTCTTCTTTCTCACTTTTCTTCAGTCCCTCTAAATTAACGGACGAGATACGAGGACGCTGTTCCAACGCAATCTCCAACCAAATCTTCTGCCCCTCGATACGGGTTGCTTTGATCTTCACATCGGAGAAGAGTCCTTGCTTCCAGAACCTACGCAACGCTTTGGTTATCTGCGGTCCCGGAACCTCAATCTTATCTCCGACTGCTAATCCGGAGAATCCTATAAGTACAAAGTCCTCATAGTTTTCTGCTCCGGATATCTTAATCTCCGCTATTTCATATACTTTGCCCGCGGTTGCCGAATATTCAATATCCGGTAAGGGTGTGGCTATAGAATCGTCTGCCCAAATCATCGTGGGCAACAATAAAAATAATATGATTCTAATGTACTTGTTCACTGGTCTTTCCAAATCTACGTTCCCGATGTTGATAATCCACTATGGCTTGATAGAAGTCCTCTACCGTAAAGTCCGGCCATAGTTTATCGGAGAAATACAACTCCGAATAAGCTAACTGCCAAAGTAAGAAATTACTAATCCTCAGTTCCCCACTGGTACGGATGAGCAGATCCGGATCGGGGATATCTTTGGTTGTTAGGTACTGCTCCACCTTTTTTTCTGTCACTTCGTCAGCTGTCAATCGACCTGCTTGCGCCTCTGCTACCATTGATTGCACAGCGTGCGTCAGTTCCCAACGTGCCGAATAACTCAAAGCCACCACCATCGTCAACCCTGTGTTCGATGCCGTCTGCTCAATACAACCTAAGAACTTCGTTTTTGCCTCTTTGGGCAAACGGTCAGTGTCACCAATCGTGATGAGACGCACATTATTCTTCATCAAAGTGGGAGTCTCCTTCACTATCGTATCTACCAATAACGTCATTAACGCATCCACTTCTTCTTTCGGACGATTCCAATTCTCCGTCGAAAACGTGTACAGAGTAAGATAACCTATCCCTAATTCGGCAGCGGCTTCGGTGATGTTATGCACCACTTCCACCCCTTGTTTATGTCCAAACATCCGAACCAAGCCATGAGCCTTCGCCCAACGACCATTACCATCCATGATAATAGCAATATGCTTGGGCAAACAGGTGATATCTATTTGTTCTTTTGTCTTCATCATTGTTGGTTTTGTTCACACAACCTGCACACTTTACGTTTCTGTCCAAAAGCAAAGACAATACCCAACGTCAGTTGCGAGGTGACATCCATATTCATTATGTTCGCTTTATTCAAACTATACGTATTACCCAAAGGATTAATCATTTTTCCTTCCTTATCCTTTACCCACACATTCTCCAAATCGTCGGAGAGATAGATATTATGTTGCCAATTAAGGTGCAATGCCCCCCACTTGCAAAACTGCCATTTGAACCCAATCCCTGATGGGAAATATGGAGCTACTTTTGTCCAATCACCCATCGGTCCCGGGAAAATACCAACACCCACTCCTAACAATATAAAAGGAGTATAAGGCTTGACACGCAGGTCATATTCCGACACACCAAATCGCAGAAAATTAAACTCCGCTGCCACATCTATATTCACCATCTGTGTCTTCCATCGTGCATCGGTAGGAAAAGAAGTCAAATACGGATTATGTGATTCACGATAATCCTTATAAGGCCCCTCTAACACCTGATACATTCCCGCCATGCGGATAGACCAACGCTTGTCAAACTTATAACGAGCATGCAATCCCGCAGCATAACGCACATTCTGAAAGACGTGCGGAGCCGCCTCACCCACATAATATCCACAACCACCTTGCAGTCCTATCTCTGCCAGATAAGGTCGCTCTTCTGCCATCATAGGCATCCCCCCTAGTAGGAGCACCACTATATATGTCAACCACTTATTTTTCACTTATCAACACACGGAAAGCATCCGCCACTTTTTTAACAGGTACCACTTCTATCTTCGTCTTTTCTAACGCTATTTTTTGTCCCGCAGGCACTAAGATACGGGCAAATCCTAATTTCTCCGCTTCGCGGATACGTTGTTCCAAACGATTAACCGGACGTATCTCTCCTGCCAAGCCCACTTCACCGCAAAGACAAGTCTTCGCATCTAACGCAATATCCATATTCGAGGACAACACCGCAGCCAAGACCGCAAGGTCGATGGCGGGGTCGTTCACCCTTAACCCACCGGCTATATTAAGGAACACATCTTTGAGTAAGAGCTTAAAACCTACCCTTTTTTCCAAAACCGCTAACAGCATATTCAGTCTTCGAGCATCAAAACCGGTACTACTCCGTTGGGGTGTGCCATACGCTGCCGAACTAACGAGCGCCTGTACCTCAATAAGGAAGGGGCGCACTCCCTCTACCGCTGCCGCAATAGCGATACCACTCAGTCCCTCGCGAGCCGTGGATAACAGCAGTTCCGAAGGATTAGTGACTTCCCGTAATCCGTTCTGCTGCATCTCGAATATACCTAATTCCGAAGTCGAACCAAAACGATTCTTTTGTGCCCGCAAGATGCGGTACATATAATGTTGATCCCCCTCAAACTGCAACACCGTATCTACTATATGTTCCAACACTTTCGGTCCTGCCAACGAGCCTTCTTTGTTGATGTGCCCGATGAGGATAAAGGGTATATTCGTCTCTTTGGCAAACTGAAGGATACGAGCGGCACACTCCTTGACCTGACTCAGACTACCTATCGTAGCCTCTGCCGCCTCGGTGCCCACCGTCTGTATCGAATCTATCACCACTACTTGTGGTTGAACTTCTTCGACCGCTTCTAATATCCGCTCTAAACTTGTTTCACTCAACAAGAATAAGTTCTCCGGATGTCCTGCCAATCGCTCTGCACGCAGACGTATCTGGCGCGCACTCTCCTCACCACTGGCATATAAGGTCTTCGTCCCCTCTAACTGCATAAGCACTTGCAGCGCCAAGGTGGATTTACCTATTCCGGGTTCACCTCCTAATAACACCAGCGAACCGGGCACCAATCCTCCGCCTAACACGCGATTAAGTTCACCACAACGCATGTCCAATCGCATGTCTTCTGTCGCCTCTACCTCTTGCAAACGAGTCGGTTTACCTTTACCTCTAAACTCTACACTCTCCACTCTCAACTTTGAAGAAGAAAGGACTTCTTCTTCGATCGTCCCCCACTCTCCGCAAACAGGACAACGCCCTAACATCTGAGGCACTTTCGCACCACAGGCAGAACACGTATATTGAATCGCCGACTTACTCATCATTCACAAATCACAAATCATAAATCACAAATCATAAATCAAAACTCTCTCCCTCTTTCGCTAAGATCGTATGTTCAAACACGGTCTTCGCCTCTTTAAGGAATTGTTCATGATCATCCACTCGTGCGGAGAAATGACCTATAATCAGTTGTTTAACACCCGCATTCTTCGCGGTCGTTGCCGCCTGTTTAGCCGTCGAGTGCATCGTTGGATGGCAACGAGAAAGATGTTCGTCAGTATAAGTCGCCTCGTGGTAAAGCACATCCACTCCACGCACAGCCTCTGCTACCCTCTCGGAATAGCGCGTATCCGAGCAATAAGCATAACGACGATGAGAATCCATAATAAAATCCCCCACCAAACCGCGCTGACGATGATGTTCGGTGAACAAGAACCCACAACAAGGCACACTATGGTACAGCGGAATAGTCTCCACCGTCAAAGTGCGGTCCTCAAAGATCGTCACACGCTTGCGAGGGTCAATAGCATGGAAGATAACCTCGAACGACAAGTCATTACAATAGTAAGCAAGCCATGGTTTCATCAGTTTCTCCAAATCGCCATGAGCATAAATGTGCAACGGTTGGGTGCGATGCAGCATACTTAAGGTGGATATCAGTCCTATCAGCCCAAAACAATGGTCTCCATGTAAGTGAGAGATGAATACACTATACAGTCGCGAGGTGTGAACCCCTAAACGACGCATCGTAATCTGTATGCCCTCCCCACAATCGATGAGGAACGATTTGTCACAAAGAGTCACTACCTGTCCCGAAGGGGAGTTTTGGTATGTAGGCAAGGCACTGCCACAACCTAATATGGTTACGCTTCCTTTATTCACAGAATGTATTTAATAATTGAATGGTTTTTTCTTTTAATTGTGTCTTACGGTCAATATGCTCTAATACGGCTTTGACAAACGCATTGTTCTCAAATTTTCCACGCACATTCTCAAAGTCTGCTCGCTGTTGCGAAGCATCGCCATCTACACCAAAACCGGTTTGGCTATTAAGGTCAAACTCCTTGCGTGCATCGTCATAAATCATCCTATCCAATTGCACGACGGCTTGATGCCAATCCTCCACCATTGACACGATCTGTGCCAACGAAGCATCCCGAATCGGGCATTGCCAGATCTGCTCCAGTTTCTGTGCCGCCCAAGTCCATTCGTAGTCGTAGTAATAACGCTGCATCTCTACAAAACGTTCTTGTATGAGCGGTAGGGTCATCTTACCCGCCTCTATATCGGACAATAATCGTGCCACTTCGCTTCGCGGAGCAATCAGTCCCGCTAAATCAACCCACTCACCGACCCCGGGTTGCATCGTAGGAATAAGCGCTTGACGCAGTTCGTTCAGGTTCTTTGCACCACTGTTTTCGATTCGCGTAATGAGCGAGTTGCCCAAGAACTTCGTGATACCAATAGTGTATAACCCTATTCCGTGTACCAACGACGAGTTACGGATCTTACAATTCTTATAACCATAGATGCTGGTTTGTTCGCCCGAGAGGTGTTGGATATTTTCTAATATCTCGCGCCCGTGCCACATCTTCTGAACGGTATAGGGCGAAAGGAGGTTGAAGTTGATGCAGTCCAACAGATCGGGGTCTTTACGGTTATCACGTTTCGGCCATTTCTGGGCATCACGGATAGTACCTACCGTACGCAAGTTAGCCCCCGGCACTAAGAAACTCTCAGAGTTATCCTCAATCAGATATGAGAACGGTAATTCCGAGGTGTCCGCATGGTGGGTGTGACGACCCATCACCAGCGAGAAAGCACCAATCTTACTCGGCCATAACAGGTACGAGTCCGACGTGGTTTTTGCACCGCGCTCGGCTACACCTTGGTGGATAGGACCGAGTTTGTACATGTGGTTGGACTGATTACTACCCGAACCGGCATTCAAGAACGAGAACATTCCCGCAATGAGCAATGTCGATTTATGGTGGGTCACGGTGTAAGGTCCCGCAAAGATAGCGGCTGCCTCACCGTGCATGCCCTGGCAGTTACTGAAGAACAACGACTCACCGGCGGAATAGTGCTTATCAAAAATACAACCTTGTCCCACAAAACACTTATCCACAATCGTCGAATCACCAATCTCCACGCCCGAAGCAAGGATAAAATCACTGCACTTAACACCCGAACCTAACTTCACCGGTGCCGCAGCATTGGAGTTTATCGTACCATTACGCAAACGAGAGGTGCCCCTAATCATCGCACAATCGCCAATGTTCACATTCTTAATGGAACCACAATTGAGAATGGTCACGTTCTCGCCTATCGACCCCATGTCTGAGGCTTGCTTTGCCGCATAATCATCAATCATCTTCTCTAACGTCTGCACCATCAACGGACGATGACGATAGAGGGTTAAGATATACGCTAACGATGCCGACAAACGATTGAAGATAGGTATCTCTCGACCACCACCTTCGTTCATCACAGCCACGCGGACCCCATTACCAAACGTGGACACACCATCTACTAACACCGCATTCACATTCTCAATGCAAGTGTTATTGCCAATACGATAGTTGGCAATATAATTATGGATATTGTAGAGGTGACAGTTATCCCCCACTTGGCAGTTGTGAATCATCGCGTGAGCAATACCCGAATGCACTTTCACCCCTCCGGGTAACTCGAATGTGCGTTCAAACACGCCCAATTGAACACGCCCCGAGAAATGGGCATCCTCTACATAATGAGCATCAAACCCATCCTTCACTTGCACCTGAGACCAATCCTCAGCCGTGCAATGTTGTGCTATCAATTGTTGCTGCTCAGCAGCAGTAAGAGAACGATAAATCATTTTAATGAAGCAAAAATTCGTTTAAACACCGCTTTCGTATATTCCGGGAACTCGCCATTAACGAGCCATCCGAAATATCCACTATCGCGACGGAAGACATCCTTCACACGCATCCCCTTGTATTTACCGAAATTGAAAATCTCTATTCCCTCGTTATCGTAAGCAATACGTCCTGCAAAGTCCGCAAAACGAGTTCCGCCTTGCGAATACTCGCTCAGTTCGGCTACAGTCGTCGGGATATCATAACGCTCCAATTGCGCCATCAGTACTTCGTAAGTCGCCATCGTATCCGCATTCGCAGAATGGGCTTCCTCTAAGTCCTTATTGCAGAAAAACTTATACGCTGCCGTGAGATTACGAGGCTCGTTCTTTTGGAAGATGGTGTAGGCATCAATCATCTTCTTACTCTTGAGATCAATGTCCACTCCTGCGCGCAAAAACTCCTCCGCGAGCAAAGGGATATCAAAGTGGTTGCTGTTGTATCCGGCCAAATCGCTATCCCCTATTGTTTTGGCTACCTCGGGCGCAATCTGCTTAAACGTAGGACAATCTGCCACATCGGCATCGTAGATTCCGTGTATAGCAGAAGCTTCCGCAGGAATAGACATTGTCACTTCCTGTCCGAGTAAGAGCTGAACAGGACGCACACGATAAGTCTTACTTTCTGACGAACCATTGGGATAGAGTTTGTAATAACTCAGTTCTACAATACGGTCCGAGGCAATATTCACCCCCGTTGTCTCCAAATCAAAGAAGACTAAAGGCCTTTCTAATTGCAGTTTCATTAGTCGTTCAATAACATCGGCATTAACAACATCAACACGTCTTGGTTCTCCTCGTTCTCCATCGGTAAGATCAAACCGGCACGAGCAGGATCAGCAAGCTCAATCAGCACGTTACTCGAAGCGATGGAACTGAAAATCTCAATCAAGAACGGAGCCTTAAATCCAATCGCCATCGGAGTGCCCTCGTACGAGCAAGCGATGGTTTCTTCAGCGGAAGTAGAGAAGTCTATATCTTGTGCGGAAATGGTGATCTTATTCTCACTCAAAGCCAGTTTGAGCAGCGAAGTGCCGGTATTAGCAAACACCGCTACGCGCTTGCAGGCGTTGATGATCGTTTGACGATCCACCACCACTTTGTTTTGGTTATTTTGCGGAATAACCGCATTGTAATTCGGGAAACGACCCTCAATCTGACGGCAAACGATGAGCGTAGAGCCAAAGGCAAAACGAGCGTTCTTTTCGCCAAACGACACCTTTACCTCGACATCCTCCTTGCCCAGTACGTTACGCAAGATATTTGCCGGTTTCTTAGGCAGGATAAAACTGATTGGAGTAGCGGCTTGTACACCGGTGTTGATATATCGAACCAAACGATGCGCATCGGTTGCCACCATCGTCAGTTTGTCTTGTGCAAGATCAAAGAAGATACCATTCATTACGGGACGTAACTCGTCATCTGCAGTGCAGAAGATGGTTTTGTTAATAGCCTCTAATAGCACGTTCGTGGACATTGTGAACTCTCCGGTTACAGCTTCTTCTAATTGCATCTCTGGATACTCGTTGCCATTAGCACCTACAAACGAATAGGTACCATTCTCGCTGGTGATGTTCAGACCGAAGTTCTGGTCATCAATAGCAAACGTAAGAGGTTGCTCCGAGAACTCTTTAAGAGTCTCTAACAATAACTTCGCTTGGAAAGCCACCTTACCGGCACCTTCTGCGGACTCGACATCCAACGAAGTGCGAATCGTTGTCTCTCCATCGGAGGCGGTGAGAGTGAGTTTGGTACCATCCAGGTCAAACAATACATCTTCTAAGATTTGAAGGGAATTCTTGGGAGCAATAACGCGGCCCACTGCTTGCAGTTGTTGGAACAACTTGCTACTCGAAACAATGAATTTCATAAGCTCAATATTTATAAATTAAACATATTTTCTTATAATAACTTGCATAAGTGGGCGCAAAGTTACAAAAATTCTTTGAATTACACAAATTTTTTTGCAAAATTCAATCTTTTTTTGTACCTTTGCAGCCGCAAATGAAAAAAATTGGTGTTTTTGATAGTGGATTTGGGGGATTAACCATCCTCAAAAGCATTCGACAAGTCTTGTCCGAATACGACTATCTCTATTTAGGAGACAGCGCACGTGCACCCTATGGTACGCGCTCGTTTGAGGTCATTTATGAATACACCCTACAAGCCGTTCGCTACCTCCAATCGCAAGGCTGCCGACTGATTATCATCGCGTGTAACACGGCCTCTGCGAAAGCCCTTCGCACGATTCAGCAACACGACATCGACCCCGAGAAAATAAGAGTCCTCGGTGTCATCCGTCCTACCGTTGAAGCGGTCACCTCCCTATCCGCCTATCCGCCTTCCCGCCCTTCCGCCTCTCAGCCTATCCGCCTATCCGCCCCCAAACACGTCGGTGTTTTAGCTACGCAGGGAACGGTAAGTAGCGAGAGTTATGTACTGGAAATGAACAAGTTAAATCCGGATTTAGTGATTACGCAACAGGCGTGCCCGATGTGGGTTCCGCTCATTGAGAACAAGGAGATAGACTCGCCCGAGATGGACTTTTATATTCGCACGTATTTAGATGAGTTGCTAAGCAAAGACCCCGCGATTGATACCATCATCCTCGGCTGCACCCATTACCCCCTTATCAAAGATAAAATTCAAAACTACTTAAACTTTAAACTATCCAACCAGACGGCTTCTCTAAACTCTATACGGCTTGCCGATCGCGCCCTTCAGGGCAGAGAACTCTCCACTCTAAACTTAATTTCGCAGGGCGAAATTGTAGCCAATAGTCTAAAAGACTATCTACATCGTCACCCCGAAATAGATAGCGAACTCAGCCGTACAGGTCATTGTGATTATCTCACTACCGGAGACGCCCATACGTTTGAGTCCGCCGCTTCTATCTTCCTTAACGATAAAATTCACGCCTTGCAGGTTCCCCTCTAAACCGCATGCCCCTAAATTGTTAGATTGTCCGCTTTGGCATAAAAAAAGCAGATTATAGTAATCCCGTCATATACAATGGCAAGTAACGAATGCCATCCTTTTGTTCTAAATCACCACTATGAAGCACAGTAGGAAGCGTAACCTTTTCCGCATACTTCGTTCGTTAGTTATTAGTCGTTAGTTTTAGACTCTACTTCTTTTGCCCAGTCGTTTTGGGGGAAGTCGGGCTTAGTGGTCAGGTTCTGCGCCTCCAACTCTTGTATTCGCTCCATATACTTGGCTGTAATCTGCGCTTCCAGTTTCTCTGCTATGGCAACTTTCTCCGCAGCCAACTGCGCCTCATTGACAAGGCATATCTCCACCGGAACGGACGAGGATATACCGAACGGGCGACCGATCATGCCGGCATCCAAGAGGCGGTAGCTGCTTTTCTTAATCATCGTCAAGCGGTAGGCGTCACCTTCCTTGAGACCGTCAAAAGTGAGTTGGAAAGTGCCGTCGGCTCCGGAGAGAACCATATTAGACGGACCGTCCGACTTAATCATTACTCCACTGACCGGCTGACCGGGTTTATCGGCACGACCAATCGTGCGCACTTTACCGGGCTGAACCTGACCAAAGACGGAAACCGTAACGGTCAATATAAATGCTAAACTACTGATTCTCATAATTGCTTATTGATTATTGCTTAATGATTTGCACAAATTTGGGTACAAATATACAACAAAAATTTGGTATGAGCAAATTTATTTTCACTTTTTAGGCAAAAAGATGTAATCTAACAACAAAAAGGACTAAAAAAATCTACGGGAGCTCGCTCATAGTAATCCAAAGTACGACTTTTTTTTGATATATGCAAATCTTTTTGCAAAATAGCATAAAAATGCGCACTTGGCATTACCAAATGCGCAGGTTGGGCGGAGAGAAATTTATATGCTCCAATTAACAATAGAACATATCCTAATATGATGTCCTTCTAAATCCACATCTTCATCAAAATGATCAGTGATGAGTAAAAGGTTCTCACATCCCGTCATTTGTGCGGCAAGAACAAGTCCCTTTAATTCCCGTTTCCGAGTTTTCTCCGAGGAAATATCGTATGATACTTGAACGGCCTGTAAAACATGATTGCCATTGCACACAATAAAATCGCATTCGCCACTACGCTCGTTAAGATAGTACACATCCCAACCTTCTCGTTTGGCGGCACGTAATAATTGGCATAAGACGATGGTTTCAAGTCTCCAACCTAAATTATCTCCAACGAAAGCATTTTCCCGATTATTCATCAAAGCAATATCCACCGGATATATCTTTTCCTGAGTCACGCGGAGCTTACTCTTAATAGAGTATTTCTGTATTCCAATGAGTAAAAAAGCCTGTTTGAGATAGTTAAGATAGTTTTTTGCAGTATGCTCGGATTTGAAATGAAACAACTCACTCAATTCTGTAGTCACAACTTGACATGGTACCATATTCAAGAGGTGATGTGTCATTTGTTCAAAGGCGGCTTTGTAACTTATTTTATAACGGTTTTCAATATCTCTGTGAAGGATATTGTTGGTTAAATCGCGCACATACGACCGATTGTCTGCAATATGTATTAATTCAGGGAAACCTCCTTGTTGTATATATTCATCAAAAGCAGCGCGACGAAGACCTATTGCTTTGGTTGATTTCGATTGAAAATCTACCTGCATCATACCACAATATTCCTCAAAAGAAAATGGATACAGATATATTTCCTTACTTCTACCGGATAAGTAGGTACTAAGTTCTGAACTTAATAGTTTAGCATTACTACCTGTTACCACGATGTGTATGTTTTTTCTTAACAATCTATTTACAAACAAGTGCCATCCATCAATATCTTGCACTTCATCTAAAAACAAATAATTAAAATCACCATAAACCTTATATAATATCTCCAAGATGTCATTTAATTGTTCAGATGATATTCCACGCAAACGCTCATCATTAAAATCCACGTATGCATATTTTACTTGAGCATGTTCGAGGGCAAGAAAACACAAGGTTGATTTTCCGCTTCTACGCACACCTATCACCACCTGCGCCTGAGTACTATTCAAATCTATTAGACTTTCCTCCAACCGAGAGCATAGATGTTGCGCTCGCTTCGATTCAAGTTCCTCTTTTTGGTCTAACAGCACCAACTCCAAGACGCGCTTATCAATAACATTTTCCTTTCTCATAATACGATAATTTACAGCTTTTCACACAACTTATTTACGATATTTTACAAGTTTTAATTAGTCTTAATTACGATATTTTACATAAAATCGACTGCAAATATACAACAAAAATTTGGTATGAGCAAATTTATTTTCACTTTTTAGGCAAAAAGATGTAATCTAACAACAAAAAGGACTAAAAAAATCTACGGGAGCTCGCTCATAGTAATTTTTTGAGGACTTTTGGTTGGAGGGCATAGCCCTGCCTAAAAAGGGAAATACTTGCTCATTTTAATAAATACGCGACCGTACATTGGGGGGAATGCCGCACAGCGGCAGGCAGCTTGCCCAAGGTACGACTTTTTTTTGATATATGCAAATCTTTTTGCAAAATTGCACAAAAAAGCGCACTTGGCAGTATTACCAAATGCGCGGGTTCCTTTAGGGTGAAAGGATGAATGGCTATACCAGTTTCGTCAAATCGGGAGAATAGATAAGAGATGTCGGCTTCGACTGCTTTTGAATAAACATCAGCATATAGATTGGTGCATACATAACTTTCCCAACCACTCTTAGATTGTCATTGCATAAAACAATAGCGTTCTCAATGCCATATTCCGTGTTATTCATTACATTTGTAAGGGCATTATGGCGTTCATAATCCTTGCCTGATTTAACTTCTACCGGCACAATCTTGTCGTCTCGTTCTAGAAGAAAGTCCAACTCCCCTTGTTTCTTATTGGTAAAATAATACAAGTCCCAACCATGAGCATGTAACTCTTGTGCTACAACATTTTCGTAAATCGCACCATAGTTAATATTTGTTTGCCCCTGTACTAATTTCAATTGCACACCATCCGCATATTGTGAGCATAACAAACCAACATCATTTTGGAAAAACTTGAACAGGTTGCGCTTCTCACTCAATTTTAAGGGATAAGTAGGCTTCTCCACATTAAAAGTCGGTAACGCCATATCCGCTTGTGCTAACCACAAAAAATCATTTTGACAACTATCAAAACGGGCTTTGTCATGAAGATTTTTGAAAACGAATCGTTTATTTTGTGTATTCAGTTCGGATGGAATAAGATCAAAAATCTCGTTTATCTTCAACTCTCTTCCTGAGTTATAAAGCCGAATATCGTGCTTGTAAAGTGCCAAGATTGCTTTTTGGATTTCTAATACTTGTACGAAATCGTGCGTATCTACATATTTTTGCACAGCTTCCGGCATCCCCCCTACCACAAGATAAAGATGAAATAATTCCATCATCTTGCGATGGACAACTTCGTCTAATGGTGTTTTTTGCTCGTAAGCTTGACGAAGTGTATCTATCCATTGCTTAGGTAAGCCTATTGCAAGAACAAATTCCTCAAAGTCCATTGGATACATCTGTACCTCCTTCATGTACCCCACCGGCCAACTTCTAACCCCCGTGAGTTCGATACCTAATAAACTACCGCTTATACCATAACAATAACGTCCGTCTTGCTCTAAGAATTTAATCCACGTTAAGATATCGGCGCATTTTTGTATTTCGTCAAAGAAAATAAAGGTCTGCCCTTCTACAAAAGACACCATTTTGTAAAGAGAAAGTTTACTCAACAAGTCTTTTTCATTAGTGGCATTCAGCACAATGTCGACAAGTTGAGGTTCTTTATAGAAATTGCACTCTACATATATAGGAAAATGTGCACGGGCATATTTCTCTATAGCATAACTCTTGCCAACCTGACGAGCTCCAGTCAAGAACAACGGTTTCTTTTCTGTAGCATAATGCCTTTCAATAACGGCATCTATCTTACGATTTAGCATTTTTCCAAGACGTTTTTATGATTGATATTACATTTTTCCAAGGCAAAAAGCAAACAAATATCGCACTTTTCCAAGAATTCGACTGCAAAGGTACAACTTTTTTTTGATATATGCAAATCTTTTTGCAAAA
>JAZLHD010000184.1:0-3524 GCA_045616645.1 Paludibacteraceae bacterium | reverse complement strand
CTCCGATACCCTTTCGGAGGCGACCGCCCCAGTCAAACTCCCCACCAGACATTGTCCCCCGGCAGGATAACTGCCGCAGGTTAGAAACCCAATACTGCAAGGGTGGTATCCCAACGTCGGCTCCAAGACAACTGGCGTCATCTCTTCTTAGCCTCCCACCTATCCTGTACATGCAATACCGGATCCCAGTATCAAACTGGAGTAAAGCTCCATGGGGTCTTTCCGTCCTGGCGCAGGTAACCAGCATCTTCACTGGTACTTCAATTTCACCGGGTGTATTCTCGAGACAGTGCCCAAATCATTACGCCTTTCGTGCGGGTCGGAACTTGCCCGACAAGGAATTTCGCTACCTTAGGACCGTTATAGTTACGGCCGCCGTTTACTGGGGCTTAAAATCAAAGCTTTGGATTACTCCTAACCTCTCCTCTTAACCTTCCAGCACCGGGCAGGCGTCAGCTCATATACTTTAGCTTTCGCTTTCGCATAAACCTGTGTTTTTGTTAAACAGTTGCTTGGGCCATTTAACTGTGGCCTACATTGCTGTAGGCACCCCTTCTCCCGAAGTTACGGGGTCATTTTGCCGAGTTCCTTAAGAATACTTCTCCCGTCGGCCTTAGGATCTTCTCCTCATCCACCTGTGTCGGTTTACGGTACGGGCTATCATTACGCAATAGTGGCTTTTTTCAGCACAAGGACTCTTCGAATTCTCTACTATACTTCGATCTGCATCACTCTTTCGTTTACGGGGTGTATTTGCCATCCCCTATACTATTTAGCTTGCACGTACATTTTCAAATTACGCATCGCTTATCCTCATGCGTCCCCACAGTTCTGATAATAATAGGTACAGGAATCTTAACCTGTTGTCCATCGACTACGCCTTTCGGCCTCGCCTTAGGACCCGACTTACCCAGAGAAGACAAGCTTGACTCTGGAAACCTTGGATATTCGGCCTTTAAGATTCTCACTTAAATCTCGCTACTCATTCCGGCATTCTCTCTTCATAACACTCCATCAAACATTATCCATTTGACTTCAAAGCGTTATCAATGCTCCTCTACCACACACATGGTGTCCTAAGCTTCGGTGTCGTGTTTTAGCCCCGTTAATTTTCGGCGCAAGATCTCTCGACTAGTGAGCTATTACGCACTCTTTGAATGAATGGCTGCTTCTGAGCCAACATCCTAGTTGTATATGAAATCTCACATCCTTTACCACTTAACACGTACTTGGGGACCTTAGCTGTAGATCTGGGCTGTTTCCCTTTTGACCAACAAACTTATCTCTGCCAGTCTGACTCCGTATATTTATCTATATGCCATTCGAAGTTTGATATCCTTTAGTAGACTTTGACGCCCCCTCAGGAATTCAGTGCTCTACCTACATTAGACATTATACAGGCTAGCCCTAAAGCTATTTCGAGGAGAACCAGCTATCTCTGAGTTCGATTGGAATTTCTCCGCTATCCACAACTCATGCCCACCCTTTTCAACGGATGTGGCTTCGATCCTCCACGGGATTTTACTCCCGCTTCAATCTGGTCATGGATAGGTCACACAGTTTCGGGTCTATGACATAAGACTAGACGCCCTTATCAGACTTGCTTTCGCTACGGCTTCAGTGCTTAACACCTTAACCTTGCCTCATATCATAACTCGCCGGACCGTTCTACAAAAAGTACGCGGTTCCACTTACGTGGTTCCACAGCTTGTAAACATAGGGTTTCAGGATTCTCTTTCACTCCCCTCCCGGGGTTCTTTTCACCTTTCCTTCACAGTACTTGTTCACTATTAGTCACTAAGGAGTATTTAGCCTTACGGCGTGGTCGCCGTGCCTTCCCACGAGATTCCTCGTGTCTCGTGGTACTCTGGATACTGCTCGCGATCTTTCGTTTTCGGATACTAGACTTTCACTATCTATGGCCTTCCTTTCCAGGAATGTTCTTTTAAAGATTTAACTACTAAATGTAGTCCGAACCATAACTTGCACGCAAGTTATTTTGGGCTTATCCGATTTCGCTCGCCACTACTTTCGGAATCGATATTTCTTTCTCTTCCTTCTCCTACTTAGATGTTTCAGTTCAGAGAGTTCCCTCTATTACACTATGTATTCATGTAATAGTAATATGACTTCCTCATACTAGGTTTCCCCATTCAGAAATTTGCGGATCAATCCTCGTTAGCAAGTCCCCGCAACTTATCGCAGCTTTCTACGTCTTTCATCGGCTCTTAGTGCTTAGGCATCCACCCTACGCTCTTATAACTTAAACATAGCGTTCTCGACTTAAGTTTCATCTTAAGTAAATTTTGTTTACCTAATTCTCGATAAAATTGAATAAATATTAAAACTTATTTTTGTTTTACCTCTTTTATAAATAACAATCGCATCGATTATTATTTACTGTCGTTGATATGCAATTTTCATGGTACAAAGTTATTGTCAATGTGCATCGCACATTTACAACACGATTGCTATTTAGCAATCAATGGAGATGAAGGGATTCGAACCCACGACCCCCTGCTTGCAAGGCAGGTGCTCTCCCAACTGAGCTACACCCCCACGTCGTCGACACTTCACTATCGAAAAATCGCACAGCGATTTTTCTGCCGCTTCGTGCGACTCCTCTTCCCCAAAAATCAGGACTTTTAGGGTTTAGGTCATCTGTCTCCTATCTATTTTAATGGTACGAATTTGTAAAAAGAAACCCGGCGCTCACATATTTTACCATACCGTTACCAGCATAGTATCGTCTGCCGCATAGGTCTTAACCGTCGTGTTCGAGATGGGAACGGGTGTTACCCCTACACGTATCAGTACCGGGAAAGTTCTAAGAAAGAATTGCACTTTCTTATGAGACTTACTCTCTAGAACTATCATCCACAAAATGATATTAGAATAAATACACAAGCCTCTTACTCTTCATTATTATCTTTCCTATAGAAAGGAGGTGATCCAGCCGCACCTTCCGATACGGCTACCTTGTTACGACTTCACCCCAGTCATTAGACCTGCCTTAGGTAGCTTCCTCTTACGTTAGAACACTAACTTTGGGCATTTCCAACTCCCATGGTGTGACGGGCGGTGTGTACAAGACCCGGGAACGTATTCACCGCAACATTCTGATTTGCGATTACTAGCGATTCCAACTTCATGAAGTCGAGTTGCAGACTTCAATCCGAACTGAGACGGCTTTTATGAGATTGGCTCCGGATCACTCCTTCGCATCCCTTTGTCAACCGCCATTGTAGCACGTGTGTAGCCCTGATCATAAGGGGCATGATGATTTGACGTCATCCCCACCTTCCTCCGAGTTAACCTCGGCAGTCTCTTTAGAGTGCCTAACTGAATATTGGCTACTAAAGACAAGGGTTGCGCTCGTTGTAGGACTTAACCTAACATCTCACGACACGAGCTGACGACAACCATGCACCACCTGTCTCCAATGTCCGAAGACTTAGTACATTACATACTAATTCATTGGGATGTCAAGACCAGGTAAGGTTCTTCGCGTTGCTTCGAATTAA
>JAZLHD010000183.1:0-1440 GCA_045616645.1 Paludibacteraceae bacterium | reverse complement strand
CTAAGTCGTAACAAGGTAGCCGTACCGGAAGGTGCGGCTGGAACACCTCCTTTCTGGATGGTGTCGATGCCGAAGACATCAATACTCGTTTTGAGTGTGTCGAAGACATCAACACTCACAAATGAAGAGAAAGCAAGGAATGCTTGTTTATAGTGTACTTGGGAATAATTCCCAATGTACTACATCTCGATCGATAATCTCTATAACCTCGGCAATTGCCGTATAGTCTCGTAGCTCAGTTGGTTAGAGCGCCACACTGATAATGTGGAGGTCCGCAGTTCAACTCTGCGCGGGACTACTCAATGGAGGTTTACCTTCTGGGGGATTAGCTCAGCTGGCTAGAGCACCTGCTTTGCAAGCAGGGGGTCAACGGTTCGAATCCGTTATTCTCCACCGAGCCACGGATGGCGCAACGTAAGAAGCGACAATCCGGCAAATTGCAAAAGTGGCTAGTGATCTTTGACGTAATGACAATGTAAAAGCAATGATTCAAGAGAGAAACTTGAACAGAGTTTTGATCTTGTAATTGTTTACGAGCAAAAAAACAATAGTTCACAATGTAAATAATAAGTTGGGGTTAGTAGTATTACTTACTAACAACAAACAATTTCACATAGAAAAAGAAAGAAAGAGCGAACGGTGGATGCCTTGGCTCTAGGAGGCGACGAAGGACGTGGTAAGCTGCGATAAGGTTCGGGTAGGTGCAAACGACCTGTGATCCGGACATTTCCGAATGAGGCAACTCAGCTGGTTGAAGACCAGTTATCATTAATTAATGAGGCTAACGTGGGGAACTGAAACATCTTAGTACCCATAGGAAGAGAAAACAATTGTGATTCCGCAAGTAGTGGCGAGCGAACGCGGAACAGCCCAAACCGGTGGCGTTTAGGCGTCATCGGGGTAGTAGGACCGCGATATCCGAGAAGTATTTGAACTGGAACTCAGATGGAAATCTGGATCATAGAGGGTGAAAATCCCGTACAGGTAAGGATAAGATTGGTAGTGGTATCCTGAGTAGCGCGGAGCACGAGGAATTCTGCGTGAATTAGCCGGGACCATCCGGTAAGGCTAAATACTCCCTAGAGACCGATAGTGAACCAGTACCGTGAGGGAAAGGTGAAAAGCACTTCGAGTAGAAGAGTGAAAAAGTTCCTGAAACTGTTCGCTTACAAGCGGTCGGAGCCGGCAAGACCGGTGACGGCGTGCCTTTTGCATAATGAACCTACGAGTCACCTTCTTTAGCGAGGTTAAGTACTTCAGGTACGGAACCGAAGCGAAAGCGAGTCCGAACAAGGCGCATAGTTAGAGGGGGTGGACGCGAAACCAAGTGATCTACAGATGACCAGGCTGAAGTTTCGGTAACACGGAATGGAGGGCCGAACCAATAGACGTTGAAAAGTCCCTGGATGAGTTGTCTGTAGGAGTGAAAGGCCAATCAAA
>JAZLHD010000182.1:0-1321 GCA_045616645.1 Paludibacteraceae bacterium | reverse complement strand
AAGCTTCGGTGGTATGTTTTAGCCCCGGACATTTTCGGCGCAGGACCTCTCGACTAGTGAGCTATTACGCACTCTTTGAATGTGTGGCTGCTTCTAAGCCAACATCCTAGTTGTCTATGAAATCCCACATCCTTTTCCACTTAACATACACTTTGGGACCTTAGCTGTAGATCTGGGCTGTTTCCCTTTTGACTACCCAACTTATCTCGTGCAGTCTGACTCCTGATCATCGGCTGTATGGCATTCGGAGTTTGATAATCTTCGGTAGACTTTGACGTCCCCTAGGATATTCAGTGCTCTACCTCCACCAGTCTAAATCAAGGCTAGTCCTAAAACTATTTCGAGGAGAACCAGCTATCTCCCGGTTCGATTGGAATTTCTCCCCTACCCACACCTCATGCCCACCCTTTTCAACGGATGTGGCTTCGGTCCTCCACCACCTTTTACGGCAGCTTCAACCTGGACATGGGTAGATCACCGGGTTTCGGGTGTGCATACTCTGACTTGACGCGCTTTTAACACTCGCTTTCGCTTCGGCTCCAGACTTTCTGTCCTTAACCTCGCCGGGGCATGCAACTCGCCGGACCGTTCTACAAAAAGTACGCGGTTGAACATATAAAGCTCTTCCACAGCTTGTAAACATAGGGTTTCAGGTTCTCTTTCACTCCCCTCCCGGGGTTCTTTTCACCTTTCCTTCACAGTACTATGCGCTATCGGTCACTAAGGAGTATTTAGCCTTGGGGGGTGGTCCCCCCGTCTTCCAACAAGGTTTCTCGTGTCTCGTTGTACTCTGGAATCCTATCGCTGCTTTGTGTTGTCGTGTACGAGGCTTTCACTCTCTTTGGCTGGCTTTCCCAAAACCATTCTACTAACACTCTGCTCACTTATTTAGGTCCTAACCCCGGATAAATCCGGTTTGGGCTCTTACCCGTTCGCTCGCCACTACTAAGGTAATCGAGTTTTCTTTCTCTTCCTGCGGGTACTTAGATGTTTCAGTTCTCCGCGTTCCCCCTGCATACCTATATCAAAGATTTTTAGTATGCAGTAACTGAGGTTTGCTCAGTCAGGTTTCCCCATTCAGAAATCTGCGGGTCAATGGATATTTGCTCCTCACCACAGCTTATCGCAGCTTATCACGTCTTTCATCGGCTCTTAGTGCCAAGGCATCCACCCTACGCTCTTTATTGCTTGACCTTGTAAACAGTCTTGCTGTTGTCAGCTAGCGTGCTGACTTCGGTTTGTTTCTACATTTACTCGTTCTTACAAATAATTTGCTTGAATTGGTTCGTTATCATCTTTCGATAATAACTGGATGTTTGGT
>JAZLHD010000181.1:0-4437 GCA_045616645.1 Paludibacteraceae bacterium | reverse complement strand
TAGACCGTTCCATATACGAGATTCTACAGATTCTAAACATCTCACTTACTGATACAACTCCACTAGTTGACCTATTCTGTAAATCTAATTTTCAAGATGACAAAGACCATTTGGCTCTTAATGAACCGTTATTATTTGATGGTTTTTAATTGTTATTTTTTTTAGTAGACACTAGTGAATTTGCATCAATAATATTAGTAAAATTTAATGGTATGTCCTCATTCAACTTAACATACCTTTGCAGAGTTTGTCGATAGAAGGAATGCACGATGGGGCAATCGGGTCAAAGTTTGAAAAATTGGGGGCAATCGGGTAAAGCCCAAAATCAAAACTTCCCTTTATTTACGAGGGCTAAAGTAGGGCAAAAGGGTACTAAAAATCCCGCCAAAATCCCGCCACAAAACACAAAAAAAAGCAAGATTTCATATTTATAAACATCTAATTAGTAGATAGCTAGAAAATCGTCTTGTGGATCGAATGGGTCGGCGGTTCGAATCCGTCAACGCCCACAAACAAAGCAAAACAAACGAAGAAGGGAAGCAGCAATGCTTCCCTTCATTGTTTTGTTGCGAATGTTTGTGCTAAACTCCCCCCGAGTAGGGCATCAGGAAATTAGGAATAGAGACCACCGTTGATATTGATGCATTCACCGGTGATGTAGGCAGCTTCGGGCGAGGCAAGGAAAGCAACGAGAGCAGCCACTTCTTCGGGTTCACCGAAACGCGCAGCCGGAATAAACTTCTTAAGGGTTTCTTCGTCCAGTCCCTCGGTCATATCCGTATGGATAAATCCCGGAGCCACGGCATTGACGGTGATGTGTTTCTTAGCAATCTCCTGCGCTAAGGCTTTCGTGGCAGCCACTAATCCGCCTTTGGCAGCGGAGTAGTTCGTTTGCCCGGGAGTACCTTTGAGTCCGGAGAGAGAGGCTATATTCACAATACGTCCATTACGATGACGAATCATCTCGGGCACAACTTGTTTCGTTACATAGAAGAAGGAAGACAGATTGGTGTTTATGACACTATCAAAATCCTCGGGTTGAAGGAAGACCATAAGGTTATCTTTGCGAATGCCGGCATTATTGACGAGCAATTCGATATAGTCGTTGGGATGGTCTTTGTACCAAGCCTCTAATGTTTCTTTCACGACTTGTGCATCCGCCACATCAAAGGGCATCAATGTCCCTTGTCCACCCGCAGCAAGGATAGCGTCCAGCGTGCGTTGGGCTTCGGTCGTGTTACTGCGATAGTTGATAAGCACATGATAGCCATCCTTGGCTATGCGTTGTGCAATAGCGCGACCGATACCTCGGCCTGCGCCCGTGATGAGTGCATATTTATTCATAACTATTTAGGATATATTCAACAATATGTTCCGCGGCATGAGCATCACCGAAGAGAGGAGGAAAAGCAATCGGTTTGCCATGGAGTGAGCGATAGGCGGACACAATCTTTTCATAATCGGCATCGGCAAGGATACCGGCACCGGCTTGTACGATCTCGACCCATTCGGTTTCGGGACGTAATATGACGGTTGGTGTCGCAAAGAAAAACGCCTCTTTCTGCACACCACCCGAGTCGGTCATCACCACTGCCGCATGTTTCTCTAACAAAAGGATATCAAAGAACGAAGCCGGAGGCAGAAGGTGGATATGTTCGTTCGAGGTGAGTTGCGAATAGAGGTCTGCCGATAGGTTGATAGGCAATAGTTTCTTCGTGCGCGGATGAAGGGGTAAGACGATGTCCATTCCCTCATTGGCAATCGTCAGTAAAGCCTTGATGATAGCCGTTAGGCGAGAGGGGTTGTCGGTGTTATTATCACGATGGATGGTGGCAAGCACGAACTTCTTATCGCGTAGCGTACAACCGCTAACCACGATATCGGAGCCAACTTGTTTTTGTTTGGCCAGTTGGTAGAAATACGTCGCATTATCGTACATCACATCGCCACTAAGAATCACGCGAGGCGACTGTCCGTTCTTAAACTTTCGGGGGCTATGGTTCAGTCCCTCATTGGTGAGGTTCTCAACAGCTGTTTGTGTGGGCGCGAAGAGAATGGAGGACAGATGGTCACAGACGATGCGGTTTTGTTCCTCAGGCATTGCCATATTAAACGAACGCAGACCGGCCTCGATGTGGAAGATCGGAACATGTAGTTTTCCCGCTGCCACTGCCGCAGCCAGTGTGGAGTTAGTATCGCCATAGACCACAACTCCATCAAAGGGTTCGGACAATAGCACTTGCTCGATACCGCTAATCATCTTTGCGGTTTGCTCGCCGTGCGAGCCGGAACCTACGTGCAGATTATAATCGGGTTCGGGAATGCCGAGTTCGGCAAAGAAAGAACCGGACATGTTTTCGTCATAATGCTGACCGGTATGAAGAATCTTCTCCGTCAGTTGGTCTGCAAAACGAGCACGAATGGCTCGCGAAAAGGCTGCCGCTTTGATGATTTGCGGACGAGCTCCGATAATAGTCAAAATTTGTTTCATCAAGCAGGAATTTTACTAACCGGCTGCAAAGGTACGACAAAAATTTGGAATGAGCAAATATTTTTGCATTTTTTCTGTTTTTTGGTACAAGTCAATAGGGCAATTGATTAATACGCTTGTTTAATTCTTGAATCCGAGCAATAAGTTCGTCAAAGGATAACGATTCGCCATAAATCATAGATTGCCGCATCTTATCATAATCTTGTCTCCATAAAGATAAGACATCACTCGGTATCTTTAACGAAAGTGTTTTTGGATAGAGCGTATCGTAATCAAACCCCTTCAAACCAATAAACTTGCGTCGATGTTCAACTACAGAACGATAGAGTTGCTCGTCGGTTAGCGCATGTTCCATTATATCCGTACGCATCATACGCTCAATATCGTATATGTGTCGAGACATACGTTCGGTACGTACATCGGTTGTAGGCTTAGCGAATTCTTCATGAAGCAGCATAATCTTCTCCAAGAAAGTGCGCTCAGGAACGACTACATGTACAGGGAACGCAGGCATCGCAACCTTAGACTGCGGAAGATATTGGTCTATGTAAGATTGGAGCATTACATCTTGTAAGGGTTCATGCATACTGCGTCCGCTCACCTCAATCTTGACAGTATGGGCAATATACTCCGATTGGGGTAGCGAAGAGTGGTAGTCCACATAGATAACCTCCGGATCAACAGTAGTGACGGATGTGATGTTAACCCGTACAGAGAATAAATCTGATGCTATGCCTTGTGCGATGAGACCTTCTCGCACATCGTTTTGGAGTGTCTCTCTTACAAACGAGCAAGCAGCGCGACGGAGTTTGTCGCTTACTTGCGTACGTGATAACTCTCCGGCATAGCCGAGGTATTCCCGCGAGATAGCAATATCAATATCTTCAGAAAAACGGTCAATTAGATTCCACGCCTTGCTGAGCGAAGTGCCTCCTTTGAAGGACATTTGTTCTGCATAAGGGAGCGAAAATAAAACACGCAGGACTTGTGTTACCCACCAGTCTTTTTCTATGTTTTGAGCATCTTGACCGGAAGCATTACTTGCTTGAGTTAAAATCTGGAGTTGTTGTTCTATTGAAAGGTTTGTGTATGTCATAAATTCTTCAATTTTTCTTGTAACCAAATAGGGGCTAATTTAATGTCGTGAGCAAAGTGCTTTTCAGAAACTTTACTCAATAGTGGGCGAATCGTATCAAAGTCTTGTTGGTTGACGGCTCGTTCTCCGATATCAACCAAAGCCGTCACAATGAGTTGCATCAACACGGATTTATATGCAAAGCGAGACATATCACTGGTGTGAAGAAAAAGTATGCCCTTCCCAACTTTACCAAACTTGATACGCCGTCCCGGTCCATCCGTATAAAAGACCACATTCGCTTGAACTTGTGTTGATAGTCCTAATGCGTTTTGTGCAAAAGCCTCAGTAGGCGCAATACGTATTTTATCACGGCGAGCAATTGCACGTGCCACACTTTCCAAACTCGGGTACAAAATACCCAATCCCAATTCCGTATCGACTTGAGGATAACAATAGATACCTTGTGTCACGCGCAATATAAGTCCCTCATTTGTTAGACGTTGAAAGGCTTTCTTTACGGACTCATGGTCAGCAACGTCTGCCATATCTTGTAGAAATAAGATACGACCTCGTTTCCCGCGAGTAATGCGTGTTTTGATAATGTCTTTAGTACTTTTATACATAGTATAAACATTTATTTTGTCCCTGTATTGCTATATAATAGGGACAAATCCGACTGCAAAGGTACGACTTTTTTTTGATATATGCAAATATTTTTGCACTTTTTTAGGGCAACCGCATCAAAATTTTGCATTTTTATCAAATGAGCATTTCGGATATGTTTGCGAACAGATAGATAAAAATTATATCATATCATCTTCGCGGTCGCAACCGAAAGTGTGATTATATTTTATTGATTTTTAAGCAT
>JAZLHD010000180.1:0-13537 GCA_045616645.1 Paludibacteraceae bacterium | reverse complement strand
TTCCGCCTCCCTACACTTTCTGCGAGAGATTTAGTACACTCTGCCCACTGTTATTTCTCCTTTTTGTTTTCGACACGTCTTAGCCACAGTGGCACGATTAACTTCGTTTCTCGAAAAACTGGCTGCAAAATTACACAAAATTTTCGATATATGCAAATTTTGATAGATATATTTGCATATTTCATAAAAAAGTTGTACCTTTGTACCCTCAAATGAATAAAAACCAGATTTTAGGATTATTGATTTTGGCACTTTTGGTGGGTGGTATCATGATTGTCGTCAATCTCTTGCCTTCAGCTAAACACCCTTCTTCGCCACCACCCAAGCCTAATTGGGATAGTATTAGGATGGCGCGTCGCGACAGCGCCAAAGCTTATTGGGATAGTGTGCGAATTGTGCGTAGAGATAGTGCCAAAGCCTACTGGGATAGTGTCAAAATCGCCCGTCGAGATAGTGCTAAGGCGTATTGGGACAGTGTACATGCGGTTTGGGATAGTCTCAAAACCGTGAGGGAGGATAGTTTTAAGCAGGTTAGAGATAGCGTATATGGCGTTCGTATCGCCAAGCGCGACACGATCCTCGACCTCAATACGGCGGATACAACGAGTTTGCAATACATCCGCGGTATTGGTCCCTATATAGCCAAGCGGATAATATGGTATCGTCGAGACTTGGGAGGGTTTGTATCGACGGAGCAACTGCGAGAAATGGATGACCTTTGTCGTTATGATAGGGACACGGCGCATAGGTTTAGGTTTGATTCGGTGCTCCCGCATTTGGTGGTGGATACGAGTTTGGTGCAACGCCTGCCTATCAATACGATGACGGCAGCGACATTGTCGAAACATCCTTATATAAACTACACGCAGGCGCGTGCGATATACGATCTTCGGCGGCGGAAGTTTAATTTGCAACCCAAAGACCTTGCGAAAGTCTTATCGGAAGAAGAAATACAGAGATTGATGCCCTATATTGATTGGACTAAAAAAACAAAACAATAATATGAAAATGATTGCCCCCTCAGTCTTGTCGGCTGATTTTAGTAACTTACGTCAAGCGTTGGAGATGATTAACGAATCGTCTGCCGATTGGTTGCATATAGACGTTATGGATGGTGTTTTTGTACCGAACATCTCTTTCGGTTTTCCGCTGATGGAGCCGATGCGTCAGTATTGTACCAAGCCTCTTGATGTGCATTTGATGATTGTACATCCTGAGAAATATGTGGAGCGTTTTTGCGATGCAGGAGCATATAGTGTGGGCTTTCATTTGGAGGCAGTCGAAGACCCGTTACCCATCCTTGACCTTATTCGCAAGAAAGGGGTGCGTACCTGTCTGACCATCAATCCTGATATTGCGGTGGAGCGACTTTTCCCGTATCTGGATAAAGTGGATATGGTACTTCTTATGTCCGTGTTTGCCGGATTTGGTGGACAAGCATTTATTCCCGAATCCATCGACAAAATCCGCACCTTACGCGCAGAGATTGATCGTCGTCAACTCGCTACCCTCATCGAAGTAGATGGTGGAATAAATGTTGACAATGCGGCATCCATCTATGCTGCCGGAGCGGATGTGCTGGTGGCTGGCAATGCTATCTTTAAGGCGACTAATCCCATCGAGGCTATCCGCCTTATTAAGCAATGAGAGGGTTCTTAGCGCGTAATCCAATTAGTATTCTCTGTGTGGTGATGGTGGCTGCAATCTTGTGTGGCCATTGTTTTTTGGGACTTTTCCCGACCCCTTCCTATCAACAACCTACGGCGAATGGGTGGCAACAAAAACTGGTCACTCGCTACCAGTCGATGGGATTGACAGGCGATGCGTTAGGAACCGTTTCTGCTTTGACATTAGGTTACAAAGGCGATTTAGACAGGGGTGTTATTCAGTCTTTCCAACGTTCGGGGGCAGCCCATGTGCTTGCTGTCAGTGGGTTGCATACCGGTATCGTTTACGGGTTGATTGTGTTTCTGCTAACCTTAGGGGGAAGATATAAACCGCTCTATGACCAAACATTATTGCGGTGTTGCCAATCCGTTTTCGTTTTGGTTCTGCTTTGGAGTTATGCCTATCTTACGGGGTTGACGCCTTCGGTGGTGCGCAGTGCGTTAATGCTCTCGCTGGTTGAACTGGCGCGATTGTGTCACCGCCCGCCTTTTACACTCAATGTTGTCTTTCTGTCGATGGTGCTTATCCTTGCTATCCGCCCTACTGACTTATTCAATGTTAGTTTCCAACTCTCTTACTCTGCCGTCATTTCCATTGTCGCCTTTTCAATCATCAATCACAAATCACCAATCACAAATCACCAATCACCAATCACAAATCACCAATCCCTGTGGGGTCGGCTTGGTAGGGGGTTGTTTAACTTAGTGTGGGTCTCTTTGGCAGCGCAGTTAGGCACGATACCATTTACGCTCTACTATTTTCACCAATTGAGTAATTATTTCCTTTTGACGAATCTGATTGTTTTGCCATTGGCTTCTATTCTTGTGCCTTTAGGACTTGCGACCCTTTTATTAGGTAATGTCCCCTATCTTGGGTCGGTTTTGGTTTGGTGTTTACAGAAAGGGGCGGAGCTGATGATCACCTCTGTTGATTGGGTCCAATCCCTCCCGGGTGCCTTTGTGCTGTTCTGATTAATTTCTTTTATAGACCCTGCGGACATAGTATGGACTACTATCGTTCTACTACCGATACACCCCTTGCGCATTTTCAGTGGTGAGAATGGGTGTTTAGTGGAGATTTTGTATAGATTTCTATAGCGTAGCAACTGTATTTAATCGGTATTTTAACTATCTTTTTTAGCCGAGGGTCGGTCGAGGGTCGGCCGACACTCTCTCGAGGGTCTCACCCCTCTCATAATTCATCAACTTTCCACAAACTTTCCATACGGCTTTGCCGATCGTGCCCCTTGCGGCTAAGAACTTTCCAACTAGTCGGCTTCTATAAACTTTCAACTATAAACTTTCAACTTTAAAGCCCCTCTACTATTTTGATTACGACCTTTTTTGGCGAATATAACATTAAAAATACAAAAAAAATAACTATCGCAACCATCAGCCATTTTTCCGACACCTCCGGCGTGGAATTACGGGTGCAAAATTACAAAAAATAATTGAAACCACCAAATAAAAAATGCACTTTTTTGCCAAATTGACAAGAAAAGTGCATTTAGAAATGTTTTTCACCATTTTACATCTTGTGAGCGATGGGCAAGTTACGTCTGCCGGACGAGGTTTTATGTCTTAGCCACAAGGGCACGATTACTTCGTTTCGTTATCGTTTTTCTCTTGTTGCTTCTCGCGCGCGATTGCAATAGAACGATTGAGCTTATCGATAAACCATTGCTTATCCGGTAACTGGGTAACATATTGTGCAACCTTGATATTATCCTCGCCTAACATCATCAGTTCTACATGCTCAGTGTTGCCTTCAGAACACAAAATTAACCCTATCGGTGGGTTTTCATGCGCTTCCATCTCATAACGTTGCAGATATTTTAGATACAACTCCATCTGTCCTTTGTATTCTGGCAAGAACTTACCCAACTTCAAATCAATTGCAATTTGTCGATTTAATTTGCGATGGAAGAATAATAAATCCAATTTGTAATCGATGCTGTCAATGGTAAAACGCTTTTGACGAGCCTCAAAAGTAAATCCTTCGCCCAATTCCAGTAAGAACCGTTCCAAATTAGCCAAAATAGCATCTTCTAATTCTTCCTCACTATAGAATCCTGTTAGCCCCAAGAAATCTAAGATATATGAAGACTTGAGCTGCACATCAACATTATTCTCAATCGGAGAACTTTCAAGCGCTTCAATGACTTCATCTTCGGGCTTAGTAGCAATCAAGGTTCGTTCATAGTGCATTTTGTTTATCTGCTCTCGTAATGTGCGTACACTCCAATGTTTAGCAACAGATACCTTTTCGTAAAAGAGTCGTTTTGTACCGTCTTCTATTGCTGCCAGTTCCAGAAAATGACTCCAACTCAATGTTTGCGACAGTGTCACAAACTTTTCCTTGTCGAAACGTTTGGAGACGTTAATCATCCGTGTCAAGGCTGAATAAGAATAGCCACTACCATATTCGCGCTGCAATGTTTGCGACAGTGTCACAAGAATCTGTTTGCCATAGTCGGAATAAGCATCAGTATGCAGATTTTCAACAATGTATTTACCAACAGAATAGTACTGAAGGCTTACCTGTTGATTGACATATACAAGCACTTGCTGCTTAGTGGACTCTATCAATTGACGAAGTTCTATTAGCATTTGCTCTACTTGCATATTTGCAGCAGAAGAGGATATTAACGATGGTGTAACTACGATTGTCTCCATAATTAGTGGTTTTGCAGTTTGCGCTGCAAAGATACAACTTTTTTTTTAATTATGCAAATAATTTCCTATTTTTGGGGCATTTTGATTCTTGTTTTTGTGGTACACAATCCTCTATTCCCTCTCTTGAAGGTCGGCGGCTTCAAGATGGCAGTTTGCGTATGTCAACAAAAATCGGACGATGTCTACTTTTTTAGGAAAAGTGTCAACTAACTTTGGAAAAGTCACAAAACACCCATCGCAACCCCGAGAGGTTGCGATGGAAATGGTAATGAGTATTTCGAAATATAGGTCTTGGTTTTTCAACGTTTCGTTACTCAACCAAGACCTATGGCGGATTGCATCCGCTCATTTTTGCAGTTAATCTGTTCAACTGCGGGATAAGTGTCGGTATACACATCGGACATCCATCCTAACCTAATTGGGGCGTTTTGTGTATACTATGGGAGAAGAACAACGCGGAAGCCAAGGTAGTACTTGCGGTCGGAAGGCGTGCGGCGGGCGCGAAACGATACGCGACAGCCCCCCGCATAGTTGAGCCAACTACCACCCCGAAACACGCGGTACGACCCACTAGACGCACCCGTAGGATTCGTCTGAGAACTGCTGCTATAACTGCTACTGCTGTACCAGTCTTGACACCATTCCCAAACATTGCCACTCATATCGTATAACCCTAACTCATTGGGAGACTTTGTTCCTACAGTATGAGTGCCATAATCGGGATGATTTGAGCCTTTATCATAACTATTGACCGTGTACCATGCTACATTGTCAATCGTGTTGCTGCCCGCGTACTTATACCCCTGACTCTTCTTGCCTCCACGTGCAGCAAACTCCCATTGAGCCTCCGTCGGCAACGCAAAACGCTTACCGCCTAACTGGGAAGATAGCAAACTATTTAGTTTGCTGATGAAGTTTTTGCAATCGTCCCAACTAACCATTTCTACAGGTTTCGTACTGCCCTTGTAGTTACTTGGATTATTGCCCAAGACCGCTTCCCACAAGGCTTGTGTCACCTCATACTTTCCGATATAGTAATCCGACAAAGTTACCGAATGAGTGGGTTTTTCGTCGCTCTCGGCATCACTTCCCTGCTCACTTGTGCCACCCATCGTGAACGTTCCTCCATCCACTTTGATCATCTCGAACGTCACGCCGTTGGCAGTAAACGAGAGCGAAGACGAGGATGCCTGTTGTTGCTCCGTCTGCTGAACCACCTGCTGAACCAACTTCCCGCTGACAGAGGCGGTCTGTCCTTCGGCTACGGTAACCGTTGTGGTGAGCGTCTCATAGCCCGCCTTTTTCACCTCCACCTTGTGCTGACCCACAATCATCTCTGACAACACCTTCGGCGTTTGACCCATTGCTTTGCCGTCAATGTAGATATCTGACTTGAACGGCTGCGTCTCTACGCGCAGACTTCCGTAAATAGGGGTCGGCGTTGGCAACGTGAATGTCTTGTTATTGTCGTTCTCCGACAAGGAGAGTTGCATCATGCCGTCAATATGCCCTTCCAATTTGGTCTCTAGTCGGTAGGCACCATAGCCTAAATTGCCCGACCATCTGCCGTTACCTTTCTTTGCACCATTTACCCAAATCTCTGCGTTATTCTCTGCGGTCAGCGTTACTTGAACAAACTCGGGTTTGAGTTTAATATCTATCATCTGCGTGTTGTTTGGGTCGTTGATAGTTACCGTACCCTGTTGGGTCGCATAGTTCGGAGCAGTCACGCGATAGGAGTAGGTACCGAAATCCAGTAGATTACCCGCTGTGCCGTCATCCACCGGCCACATCTTGCCGTCCACCTCCAAGTATGCGTTCTTCGGCTCCACGCTGAAAACCAGATACTGACTGGTGATTTTCTGTTTCTTGATAACAATCGTCTCGTCGGGCACGTAATGCACCTTGCAATAGTAAACGGCATCCGGACGAAGTTTAGTTCCATCCCCACGGAGGAGTAGGTTCTCGCACCCGTCTCCGCAAGTAAGGTTGATGTTCTTCACCCCCACATCCACTAAAAACCAGATCTCGTTGTTGGCATCCGTGTATTTTTCTGTCACAACGTACATTCTGCCCAAGTCCAAATTCAGCATACTCTTGGCGGCACTTACCTCTGCACTATTGCCTTCCAGACCGACACGGATGAGCGCAAACGGAAACGGAACATCTTTTTCAGGCATATTGTATTTACCGAACTCGTTTTGGTATAACACCATGACGGATGCCATTCCCACTTTTTCCAATGGTTGTTTCAATTCCAACGACTGCGCCATCACAGCCGTCATCCAGCCCACAAGGGCAAAAAAGACAAATAATCGTTTCATAATTTAAAATATTGTCATGCATCGCCTGCCGATGCCGGTCAATCATAGGCGGGTTAAATTTAATCTTTATTCAATAGTGTCATAAATTCTCGTAACGTTCTGACCTCTATTCTCGGGAATGTAATATTTTTTAAAACATCAAAATGTCTATCATTAGTCACAATATATGTAGCATTTCCACAAATAGCACAATCCACAAACTTATTATCATCTTTGTCTGCTATCAAATTGAACTTGTAAGCGGGTTCAATAAATTCCACATTTTCCGCATTGGTAATTACGTTGATAACCATTTCAGCGAATTCGTTAGTGTAAAATCTACCAAGCACCTCCCGATACTCCATTAATATCTCATTCGACAAACACAAAGTGTATTCCTTTGAGATAAAAGATTTCCACACGCTCCAACAAAACGAATGTGGAATAACAATCGGTTTTAAACAATTAGTATCAAGAACGATTCTCATGATAGTCTATCATGTTGATAAGACATGGCTTCTAATTGCTCATCGTTAAGTCCTCTTTCTTGCGCTATTTGCGTTCCGAGTCGCTCAACTTCGTCACAATAAAATTTAAAAAGTATGTCCTTCATTTTTTTTAATGAAGATTCCGTTTTTGTGTAAGAAAACATTTGTAGCAAATGTAACTGCACCGAATTGAGAGGAGAATATGCAACTTCCATAGTGATATATTTTTACGTACGCACTCTGCGTTTTTTCCATTTCCGCTTGCAAAATTACTATTTTTTTTTCATATACGCAAATAAAAATGCACTTTTCTGCCAAATTGACAAAGAAAACACAAGTTATCTCCAACAGTTTTGGCAAATGTCAATAGGACTGCCGGAGAGGACACGGCGGCGGAAGGACTGTGCTTTTTCAGAATGAAAAATAGTAGCCAAATCCTCTTGCAACAGATTGCCAAACGAATACTTTGCTGCCTTATCGTAACAACACGGAAGCACCTCTCCTGTGGTGGTAATCACACAACCCGTCCATAGTCTGCGACAAGGAGTGTAGAGTTTAGAGTGTACGCCCTTTGGGCTAGTGTAGAGTTGTTTAGAGTGTAGAGGTTTTAAGTGATAATGCCCATCCGACCGGAGTTCGTAACGCGAATAACGAGGATCAGTAGGCATCAAGTCATTACCCTTCTCAAAATCAATGAACTGCGCCGTCTTAAACGTTAACTGATTGGCTCCCATCGCACGATAATGGCGACGGACGTATGCCCACTCCTTCTCGTTCGACCGCAAACGTAGCACCTGTAGTTCAATCCATGGCTGATGCCCTCGTTGCGCATCACGCAAGAACTGCAATCCATCCATGGCTCGATGAAGACTTCCCCCGACACGGTATTGTTCGTAAGACTCTTGACTAAACCCATCAATGGAAACGATAATACGATTAAGTCCCGCCTCACTCAACTGCTGCGCTAAAAGAGGAGTCAGCGCTTGCGCATTGGTGCTGACGATGGTGTAGATATGCTGCTTGTGCGCCAAAGCAATCATCTTGGGCAGGTCGGGATTAAGCAGCGGCTCGCCTTGAAAATAAAACTGCATCGTAGTCACATACGGACTGAGTTTAGGCAGTAACTGCCGAAACGTATCCAACGACATCAGCCCCTTCGGAGTAATCTGACCCGAGCCTAAGGCGCAGTCGGGACAGCGGAGCTGACAACAATGAGCCGGCTCAATAGATACAAACGTGGGCAAATGCCGTACACGACAAATGCCCAATAGAGAAAGCAGAAACGAAACTTCTGCCTGTATCATATTTAGCCACTTACCCACTATTCGTGAATAGCAATCTTGTTGACTCTGCGTTCGTGACGCCCACCTTCAAAATCGGTGGCAAAGAATGTTTTGACAATCTCCAGCGCACGGTCGGCAGGGATAAAATTAGCGGGCAGACCTAAGATATTAGCGTTATTATGTTGACGAGCAAGGCGACCTAACTCCACTTCCCAACATAACGCAGCACGAACACCTTGGTGTTTATTGGCGGTCATACAAATGCCATTGCCTGAAGAACAGATGATAACCCCATAGTCGGCTTCACCTTTTTCTATCGCGTTCGCACACGGGTGCGCGAAGTCGGGATAGTCGCAACTCTCGGTGGAGTGACAGCCATAGTCATAAGTCAAAGCGCCTTGCGACTGCAAGAACGCTTCAACTTCTTTCTTTAATGCGTACCCTGCGTGGTCGGACGCAAGGGCAATCTTTAGTTCATTAAGGGGTTTCATAATTAGCGAACGCGCTCGCAATAACTACCATCGCGGGTGTCAACGCGAATAATCTCTCCTTCGTTGATGAACAGAGGAACACGAATCTCTGCACCGGTCTCTAACTTAGCAGGTTTCAAAGTGTTGGTGGCAGTATCGCCCTTCAAGCCCGGCTCGGTGTAAGCAATAGCCAACTCTACTTTCGTAGGCAACTCAGCGAAGAGGATAGTATCCGTAGAAGCATCACTGACAACATCGCAAACGAAACCTTCTTTCAAGAAATCTACACCCGTAATCAGATCGTGAGCGATAGGCACTTGCTCGTAAGTCTCTTGGTTCATGAAGATATAATCCTCACCCTCTTTGTACAAGAATTGATAAGGACGACGCTCTACGCGTACATCTTCCAGTTTCTCACCAATGTTGAAACGGCGCTCTAATACGCGACCATCAACTACATCTTTGAACTTAACACGCATAATCGTGTTACCTTTACCCGGTTTTACATGTAAAAACTCGATAACGAAATACAGACGACCATCCATGCGGATGCAAACGCCATTTTTAATGTCTTGAGAATTAATCATAATGGTATAATTAAGTATATAAAGTCTAAATCGCTTGCAAAGATATAAATTTTTTTCGATTTACGCAAATTTATTTGCAAATATCGTAGATTTTCTGTAACTTTGCAGCCGATTTTAACAAAAACAATCAGAAAAACACCTTTTTATGGATGCTGTTTTAGCTTATTTTCAAAGTTGGGGCCATTTTGATATTTGGCAAGTTATAAGTGCTTTTATTTTCCTTATCGCTATCATCGATCCGTTTGGTAATATCCCCATTACCATCTCTATGGAGCAGAAGGGAACCAAGATTAATTGCGAACGTGTGTGCCTCGCCTCTTACGTTATCTTAATTGCTTTTCTGCTATTGGGAGAGTTGATTTTGAAACTCTTTAATGTGCAGATTGAATATTTTGCCGTTGCCGGTGGATTCGTCATCTTCCTTATGGCAATGGAGATGGTTCTTGATGTCACAATCTTTAAGACAGACGGACTAACCGGAGACGGTTCTATCGTACCCCTCGCCTTCCCGATGTATGCCGGTCCTGGTGCTTTCACAGCACTGCTTTCTATTACGGCAGAATATAACACCACCAACTTGCTTATCGCCGTGTTCGTGAGCACGTGTGTGCTATATGGTGTTCTAAAAGGAACTCATTGGTTGACCAAATACCTCGGACAGACTTCGTTATACATGATTCGTAAATTCTTCGGTATCATCGTACTTGCGATTGCTTGTAAACTGATGTTTGGTAACTTGGCCACGATTTTCTAATCTGTATGCTCTCCATAGATGACATACGAACGGCAGCTTTCAAAGTAGGATTGGACGATATAGGTGCCGCTCCCGCTGATTATGTTACGGAGGATGCCACGTTTATGGATGACTGGGCGGAGAGATTACAAGCAACCGAAAATAAACCACAAACAACAAGGGAGAAACTTTGGTATCTGGCTGAGAATAGGGACAAACGTTATGACCCTCGCGTCTTAGTGCCCGGGACGCGAACAATCTTAGTGGGTGTGCTAACTTTTGCCCATTCGGGGCACGACTATCATCGGACGATGAAGTCCAAACTCTATGCGTTAGAGGCTCAACTGAAGGAGATCGCCGGAGAAGAGATTGTTTCGACTGACCACCAACATGTTTTTTGTGACTCGGCACCTTTTTTAGAGCGCCGTTGGGCACAACGTGCAGGACTTGGTTTTATCGGAAAGAACCACGCATTTATCCATTCTACGTTTGGTTCTTTGGTTCATTTAGGCGAGTTATGTCTTAACATCCCCTTACCCCTCTACTCCTCTACTCCTCTACTCCCCCAATGCGCCTCTTGCCGCCTTTGTATTGACGCTTGCCCTCGTGGGGTGTTAGGCAAAGACCCTTGGGATGTAAGGCGGTGTATCGCTTACGAAACCAACCATTGTTTAATTTGTCAAGAATGTTGTCCTTTCAATAAATGAGTATAAAAGACTATCTACCATATTACAAACGCAACCTCAAAGTGGCTTTTCCTGTGATGCTCACCCAATTAGGTGCATCCTTAGTGGGGTTGTTTGATACGATTATGGTGGGGCATTATGCCACCGCTGATCTCGCTGCGGTGTCGTTTAGTAATGCTATCTTCTTCATGGTCATGGTCTTTGCTATGGGCATGCTCATGGGGCTCACACCCCTTGTCGGTTACGAGGTTGGAAAAGAGCAGGCCACCGGCAATAGCGAACAGGCAACAGCGAAGATTGGCGGACTGCTTTTTAATGGGTTTATGATTGCCGTTGGGTTAAGTGTGTTGATGGGGGTGTTGTTGGCTTCCGCTTATCCGTTCTTAGACCATTTTGGTCAAGAGCCGGAGGTTATAGAAGCCGCCCGAGGCTATTACTTATTAATTACCATTTCGATTGTTCCGTTCCTCTTTTTCTGTCTGCAAAAACAGTTCTTGGAAGGACTGGGTAATACGTGGGTCGCGATGGCCATCACGATGGTGATGAACCTCCTCAATATCTTCCTCAACTGGGTGCTCATCTTTGGTCATCTCGGTTTTACCCCGATGGGTGCTACCGGTGCGGGTATTGCCACCTTAATCTCGCGCACCTTGATGCCCGTCTGTTTCTTTGTGGTTATTGCTGCCTATCGCCCTTGGCGACAGTACCTTAAAAAACGCCAAACCAATAAACGCGTTGTCAAACATTTGCTGAAGATTGGTACCCCCATCGGCATACAGACGTTCTTAGAGACCTTCACTTTCACCATCTCTTTTGTGCTCATCGGTTGGATTAGTAAAGAGGCTTTGGGAGCGCACCAGATAGCCAATCAGATAGCCGACCTTACGTTTATGTTAGCCATCGGTATCGGTGCGGCTACCACCATTCGCGTCAGTCACCAATTAGGCAAAGGGGACCTTGTGGCAGTGCGGATGGCAAGTAATGCCAGTATCCACCTCTGTCTCTTGATGAACACCATCGGTGCTTCGTTGATGTTGGGGTTAAGGCATTATATCCCATACCTCTTTACCAACGATCCGCAGGTGATAGAGATTGCCTCTACACTTATTCTCTGTGCGGGGTTGTTCCAGTATGCGGACGGAATGCAAACCGTGGGAGCAGCGATGTTAAGAGGTGTCACCGATGTGAAAAAACCGATGTTCTATGCGTTTGTGGCATACATTTTGATAGCCTTACCGGTAGGAGTAGTTTGCACGTTCCATTTTAATATGGGAGCACCGGGGATGTGGATTGGATTTATCTTTGGTTTAGCCATTGCTGCCATCCTTTTCCATGTTCGCTTCCGTAAAAAACTCAAATCCCTTGAACAACAAAACATATAATTTAGGATGAATATGAAACAGTTCTTTAGTGCAGCCATCTTGGCTGGTAGTATTGCCTTAGCGGGCTTGTTTATTTTTCTTGGTATGCGCCAAGTAGTAACGAAAGATCGCGCCGTGGTAGCCAAAGGTTTATCGACTCGCGATGTCAAAGCCGACCATGTTGTTTGGCCCTTGGATTACAAGTTAGAGGGGAATAATTTGGCGGATTTACGCACGCGGATGAAAGAGGCGAATAAGACCATCACTAAGTTTCTTCTTGACAAGGGGTTTGAGGCATCCGATATTCAAATGGGTAATACGGATATTGATGATCGTTGGGCATATAATTATTCCGGGAACAAACCTTCCACTCGTTATATGGTTTCTTCCACCATTGTTGTCTCTACGGATAAGGTGGATGTTGTCATTGCCAATCAAGGGAGCCAATTAGACTTGATGAATCAAGGACTTGTGGTCAATGTCAATCAATGGTCGGTGGATTATCAGTTCAATGGCCTCAACGAACTCAAGCCCGTTATGATAGAGGAAGCTACCATCAATGCTCGCGCTGTAGCGCAGAAGTTTGCCGACGATGCCGAGTGCCGTTTGGGTTCTATCCGCAAAGCCAGTCAAGGTCAGTTTACCATGGATGCCGATGCCCTCCAACCTTGGGTAAAACATATCCGCGTTGTTACTACGATTGAGTACTACCTCGATTAACGCTTGGTGCCACTTTTTGTATTTTTTTGTATTGCGTTTTTTTGTGTCTATCGGCAATCGACTGCCTCGTTTTGGCAGTTGGTCGCCGTACCTTTGCAGTCGAAAATGAGTTCTAAACTCGTTAAACCTGTAAACTTATAAAACATTATGAACGAGAACGAGATTGTACTTTATCAACCGGATGAACTAACCAAGTTAGAAGTTAGAGTAGAAAATGAAACGGTATGGCTAAGTCAACAGCAGATTGTTGAATTATTTGCTTCAAGCAAAGCAAATATTAGTGAGCATATTAAGAATATCTATGCTCAGCAAGAGTTAGAACAAGAGGCAACCGTTCGGAATTTCCGAACAGTTCGAAGAGAGGGAAATCGCCAAATATCACGTTTGATTACTTATTATAATTTAGATGCCATTATTTCTATCAATAGTTCGTTAATTTTTGTTTAATAAGTTTATTTTGTGGTAGTTAAGTACTATCGGACTATAATATCAATCAGTTCTTATCTCCGCTTCGCTCCGAACGATCTGGAGGTTCGCGGGCTCTGACAAAAAGCCTTCAAAAA